>CALJGH010000111.1 GCA_938073925.1 uncultured Nitrospinaceae bacterium | reverse complement strand
TCCTTTTGCCCTTAATTTCGGATTGGCTTTCAATTCCATTATTTCAGCTTGCAGAATAAGGTTTTCCAAAAGGTTATCAATTCCAGTCCCCTTTAAAGCAGAAACCTCTATGTAAATTGTTTGTCCGCCCCAGTCCTCGGGTAAGAGACCCTGGTCAGCCAATTGTTTTTTCACTTCATCAGGTTTGGCATCCGGCTTATCAACTTTATTGATGGCGACCAGAATAGGGACACCTGCAGCCTCGGCATGATGGATGGCTTCTTTTGTTTGGGGTTTAATACCATCATCTGCAGCAACGACCAGTACAACAATATCTGTTACCTGTGCTCCACGGGCACGCATTGCTGTAAAGGCTTCGTGCCCCGGTGTATCAAGAAATGTGATAGCAGAACCCTTAATATGGGCTTGGTATGCGCCGATATGCTGGGTAATTCCCCCTGCCTCAATTTTAGTTACTTCGGTTTTGCGTATAGCATCGAGCAATGAAGTTTTACCATGGTCAACATGCCCCATAATCGTAACAATGGGGGATCGTGTTATGTGGTCTTTTAGGTTGTCTTCTTCTTCTTCGCTGAAGTCGAGTTCAGATTTTTCGACCAGAAGTTCCACTTCGAACCCCATTTTATCTGCCACTTTACTTGCAAGATCAAAGTTCAGAGTTTGATTGATGTTTGCCAGAACACCAAAAACCATTAATTCTTTTATAATTTCATTGGGGGTAGATTTTAAGGTTTCTGCCAAGTCCCGAATCGGGATATTTTCGGTAATCTTTACCAACTCAAATGTTTGTTCTTCTTCGATAGGTGCAGGTACCGGGGCAGGTGCGGTTTCTTTCGCAACTGCGGGTTTTTCAATTTTTGGTTCGGGAGCTTTGGGTTTTTCTTTTGCAGGGATTTTAGCTTCCTTTTCTTTCTCTGGCGGTTTCTCTTCCTGTTTGATGATTTTCAGGCCGAGTTTTTTTGCAGGCTTTGCTTCAGCGACCTCTTTGCTTTCTTCTTTTTTTGTTTTAGCTGTTGTGGGTTTAGCTTTTTCTTCAGTCTTTTTAACTACACCAGATTTGGCCTGGGTTTTTGCTGTGGTGATTTTTACTTTTGAAGGCGCCTTTATTTTAATTTTGGTTTTCGCTTTAACTTTTACAGTCTTGGGCGCGGTTTTTTCGGGAGTTTTAGGCGCAAAAAGATCGCGGATATCTTGAGCGACCTCTTCATCAACGGAACTCATGTGGTTTTTTACTGCAATCTCTTTCTTTTGCAAGGCCTCAATGATCTGATCATTTTGTAAGCCGAGTTCCAGAGCCAGTTTGTTTACGCGAATCTTAGCCAAGTTTCCTCCTGTGTTCTTGCAAGCCTGCCATTCTACATCGACTCAAGAGTTGAGCCTTTGTTGTAAACCCTGGCATGGGATTCTGGTATTTGATTTGCAAAAAAATTCTTAAATAAGTTTTATACATTTCCCACATTTCCCAGTTGTTGCTTTACTTTCTCAAGGATATCTTTTCCTGAATCTTCTTCTATACCATCGATGGCAATCAGCTCATCTAGTGGCGTAACAGAAAGCTCTGCTACGGTTTCAAAGCCATTGGTTTCCAGGAGATCTAGTAATTCCTGTGATATTCCAGATAAATTCTGGATGAGGATCTCCTCATCATCGTCTTCGGGTTCATCTATTTCTATCTCGTTGCTAGAAGTACTTTCTTTCGGTTCATCAACTGCTTTCTTCTCTTCTTCTGCGGTATCGTCATTGGCTTCTTTAGCCTCTCTGGCCTCTGCTTCCCGAACAGCAGTTTCCAAAATTTCTGCCTTAACCCGTTCTTTAATGTTTTCTGCCAACTCCACCAAAGCTTCTGCCTTTTTTGGACCGATTCCTGCCAGCTGCACCATTCCTTTTACGCCCCTACTCAATGCTTCTTCGTATGTGACGAGATTATCATTAAATAAAATCGTCATCACTTTTTCCCCCAGACCCTTGGCATTTTTTATCTCGTCAAGGAAATCAATAGTTGATATTGAAGATGGCATGAAGGCAGAAGTTTGCTCTCCCATTTCCAAAGCTTCAGCCGCTCCTTTGATGTCTACTTTCCATTTGACAAGTTTTGCTGCTAGCCGAACGTTCTGGCCTTTTTTGCCGATTGCGAGGGACATTTGATCTTCGGCGACAATGATGGTCATTTGCTTGTCATCCCGATTAAGAATGATCCTCGAAACTTTAGCCGGGCTCAGCGCGTTTTTTATATAAGTTTCAGGGTCTTCAGAATATTCAACGATATCGATCTTCTCACCCCGCAGTTCCTGAACGATAGACTGGACACGCATTCCCCTCATGCCAACACAGGCACCAACGGCATCAATGTCACGATCATTGGTGCGTACGGCGATTTTGGTTCGCCCATTGGGTTCACGCACCACTCCCATAATTTCCACCATGCCCTCGCTGATCTCCGGGACTTCCATTTCGAATAATCTTTTGACCAAACCAATATGGGTTCGAGACAAGATGACCAATGCGTGTTTAGGGGTTCTGCGGACATCGAGGACATAAGCGCGAATACGCTCTCCACGGTTAAAACTTTCCCGGAAAACCTGTTCCCGGCGCGGCAAAATTCCTTCTGCATTTCCAAGATCAACTACCAGGTCACCATGTTCCATGCGATGTACGATGCCATTGATGATCTCACCTTTTTTATCCTTGTACTCGTTGTGGACCAATTCTATTTCTGCTTCGCGGACTTTTTGGACAATTACCTGCTTGGCAAGTTGCGCAGCGATGCGGCCGTAGTTTTCCATGATCTGCTGAACCAGAACCTGATCTCCTATTTGAACATCTTCGGAAAAGGCAGTAGCTTCTTTAAGACTTATTTCTTCATCTGGGTTTTCAACTTTTTTAACCACTGTTTTTTCAAGATAAATTTCCACTTCCCCAGTGGACTCGTTGAACTCACTTTGAAGCTCAGTGGCGGCGGGATAACGCTTTCGAGCTGCGACTTCAACCGCTGCTTTCAAGGCATCGATCAACACATCTTTGTCGATGCCTTTATCCCGGCTCAGTTGTTCCAAAATGCTGATAGTTTCTAGACCCATTTTTCTTTCCTAAATTTCTATGACTAAATTTGCTTTGGCAACTAGATTCAAAGGAATCGTATAGTGTTGCCCATCCACCTCAAGATGGATCGATTGATCTATAAAACCTGTTAAGATGCCAGTAAATTTTTTTCTGCCATCCATAGGGGCATGACATTGCACGTATATTTTCTTTCCTGAATACTTGAGAAAGTCTTTTTCCTTTTTCAGTACCCGGTTTAATCCGGGAGAAGAAACTTCCAAGGTGTAAACAGGCTCAATGACTTCTTCAACTTCTATCAGATCTCCGGCAAGACGGCTGACTTTTTGGCAGTCTGAAAGTGTTACCCCACCTTCCCGGTCAATATAAATCCGCAGGATCCAGTTTTTGCCTTCTTTTTTGAACTCGACATCAACCAGCTCAAGCCCATCCGCCAGAAGACCAGGCTCAATCAACTCTGTTACCGATTGAGTGACCGGGGCTTTTCCCATTTAGACCTCAATGTGTAAGAGAGAATTTCCAGAAATTGTTATCTGGAATCAGTAAAATCCACAAGGAAGAGAAAGCAAAAACTGACCGTTTCCCACGGGAACAGCAAAAAAAAATGCGAGCTCAAAGCCCGCATTGCAGAGCCCGTATTCAGTTAGGCGAATTGTACAAGAATTACCTGCCTGATTTCAAGGGAAATCTGGGGGCAGGGGAGACCAGCCAGCAATTTATAAGTCCTTTAAAATATTGGGGATATCATTGACAATCTGGGGGTAGGGATGCAGTTGAGATTCCTGCGTCTTGCGAATCTTTATTTCCACTTTCCCTTCTTCGAGGTTTTTAGGACCCACGATTATTTGCAAGGGAATCCCTATTAAATCAGCATCTTTTAGTTTGCCCCCCAATCGATCCTGGCGATCGTCGAGAATCACTTCGACTCCCATTTCCTTGAGTTGGGTATAAATGGACTCGCAAGTATTTTTTAAATCGTCATTTTTGAAGTTTACCGGGATAACTATGACCTCGAAAGGAGCCAGGTTGCGAGGCCAGACAATTCCTTTTTCATCGTGGTTTTGTTCGACGGAGGCGGCTGCTGTTCTGCCGACACCAATTCCGTAACATCCCATTATCATTGGACTTTCTTTGCCATTATTGTCCGAATATACGGCTTTCATCGCTTCAGAATATTTTGTGCCAAGAATGAAAATATGACCGACTTCTATTCCGCGTTTCACCTGATATTTTCCCTCATCGCATTTGGGGCAGGGGTCGCCAGCGAGAATGCGCCGTAAATCACCAAATTTGCTTACCTTAAGATCGCGTTTGACCTGAACTCCTATGAAATGGGTATCGGCTTTGTTAGCACCTGTGACAAAGTTTTTCAAAGCGGTGATCTCCTGGTCGGCATAGATCGGGATATTCAATTCAACGGGACCGATGTATCCACAAGGCAACCCTAGTTGCTGATCGATTGTTTTTTCAGCCACAGGCAGCAACCATTCGCATCCAATCAGGTTTTTCATTTTTATGAGGTTGATTTCATGGTCACCACGAACCAGTCCAGCGACCAGTCCATTTTCGTTTTCCAATAAAATGGTTTTGACAATCTGTTCGCGTGGCAATTTGAGAAATTCTGCAACTTCTTCGACTGATTTTTTACCGGGGGTGTGAATTTCTTTGCGGTCTTCTGTGCCGTTTGTCGATATCGATGCAGATCCTGGACGAGACTCTGCAAGTTCCATATTGGAGGCATAGCCACACGCTTCGCAGAAAGCTATTTCATCTTCACCAGAATCTGCCAGCACAGCGAACTCGTGGGAAAAGCTTCCACCAATGGTTCCAGAATCTGCCTGTACTTGTTTGAACTCTAAACCACAACGTGTGAAAACATTTGCATAAGCTTTGGCCATTTGTGCGTAAGTTTTTTGCGTATCGGCTTCATCGGTATGGAAGCTATAGGCATCTTTCATCATAAATTCTCTGCCCCGCATGATTCCAAACCGGGGGCGAACCTCATCGCGAAACTTGGTTTGTATTTGATAAAGAATCAAAGGAAGCTGTCGGTAAGACTTGACGTCTTTGCGTATGATGTCGGTGATGACTTCTTCATGCGTGGGGCCATAGCAGAATTCGCGGTCATGCCGGTCTTTAAATCTCAAAAGTTCTTTTCCATAAAAATCCCATCGTTTGCTTTCCTGCCATAACTCGGCAGGTTGGATGCTGGGAAGGAAAACCTCTTGACCGCCAACCTGATCCATTTCTTCGCGAATTATGGCTTCCACTTTTTTTAAAACCCGCAACCCCAATGGAAGAATGGAGTAAATGCCTGCAGCAAGCTGTCGGATCATTCCAGCACGGACCATCAACTTGTGGCTGGCAACTTCAGCGTCGGCAGGGGATTCTTTTAATGTAGGGATCAGTAGTTTTGAGAAGTACATTTTTTTCTCAGTGGTTATTTAGGGAAGCGTGATTTTATGCGCTAAAAGATTTTTCAGCAAGAGCAATGTGTTCGGCGTTGTGGATTTCTAGCCAACCTTTATGTATTTCCATAAAATGGACGACAAAACCGAGATCGATCATTTCCTGTATGAGGTCGGTAAAGTTGAATCGCGATATGTCTTCAGACTCCTGAAATTGCCCTTTGTAGTTTTTAACGACATCATTGTATGTTTCGATTAATTGTTCTGCACCTGTTTTGCTAAATCGTGCAAGACCTATGAATTCATGGCTGGCAGTTTCCGGATTTATTTTGCTGCCAATTTTTGCGACCACATTTTCACTGGCAAAACGTATCTCTCTACGTGCGGGTTTGTTCTGGTGTTTGCCGATGATAAAATCGAGAATATTTCCTTCTTGAGGTTCATGGTATTGGGTGGAATTGTCTGCGACCAGAATGATGTCTTCCCGTCTCTCCATCAATTTTTTAATAATGGCGTCTTCCATAAGAATATCTGAGTAGAGCATGATGAACCCGTTGTGCATTTTTTCTTTAGCAATAAATAAAGAATTGAGAGCAGAGCCATTTTTAAAATCTGGGTTCTCGAGAATGCTGATTCCTTCTGCCTTCAACTGGTCCCGGCCGTAGCCTGTGATAACCGTGATATCCGCCAGATTGCCATTGTTTAAAGTCTGGATCTGATGGTCAAGAAGTGTCTTCCCGGAGATTTCGAGCATCGCCTTCGGTTTTCCGTTGAGCGTTTTCTTAAAGACAGGGTCTTCTCCAGCCGCAGGAATGATGACAGGAACGTTAGTGGTTTGTTCGTTTTCCTGATCCTTTTCTTTAACATCCAGAAACCCTACTGTTTTAAAAATTTCCCTTACGGTGCTGCAAAGAGGGTCTGCTTCGAAGGATCGCTGATCGCGTAGGATTGTTTTCGCTGTTTCCATCATTGCTTTGTATGCGCTTCGTAGCAAATGGTTCGCGTGAATGATGATGCGGAATCCGGCAGCACTCAATTCATCTTCATTGGTTTGGTTGTAAGTCGTAGGTACGCATACTAGTGGTTTATTTAAATTCAATTGTTTGCAAATATCTTTGTAGCGTTCTGCAAACTCAAAAATTTCATCAGCCGATTTGGACTTGGAATGGATCATGATTCCATCCACTCCCGCGCGCAGATAAATTTCCGCTCTGTTTACTGCATCTTCCATGGGTTTTCCTGCGATAAGACTTTCGAGTCTTGCGATGACCATAAATTCGTCGGATATTTGAACGCTTTTGCCGCGGCGAATTTTTTGAGCAAAGACTTCGGGATCTTCAAGGTTTTGTTGTACCCCTGCCTCTAGACTGTTTCTTTTTGGAAACACCTTATCTTCAATGATTACAGCAGACACACCCGCTCTTTCCAGTTTGGATACGGTATATTCAAATGCGTTGGCATCTCCTCCCGTATCACCGTCTACAATCATGGGCTTGTTGGTCACAGCAAGAATTTCATTGATGGTTTGTAGCCTCGAATCAAAAGTGACCACTTCAATATCTGGATGCCCTTTTGACGCGGAGTCTGTGAGGCTACTCTCCCAGAGAGCATCGAACTCACGAATGAGGGATCTGCCTTCAGATTCACCTTTAACCTGAATATTATTGGCAATGATTCCGCTCAAACCGTTATGAGCTTCAAGGACGCGAACGGTATGGCCTTTTTCCAGCAGGGCCTTTAATTTTCCTCTACGTTGTTCAGGGAGTGTGTTGTTAAGAAGGGTCATGTGTGCTGCTTTCTAGTTCAAGATGCTCTCGAATCCATGATGCGACATAAATATTTTCGAGATCAAAGTTTTTTAATGTTTTAAGTCTGACTTCGGCTTGTTCCTGAAGTGAGAGATTTTTATCCAGAAGGATCAGATCTTTCCCATTCATTTTGCAGTATCCGCTTTGTATTTGAAACTCCTGATCGTTGAGATCAGTGATTTCAATTTCAATAGCTAATTTCCCCGTAACGCTTTTTAGGTCTTCTATTTTTTTTTCTACATCCTGCATTGTGGATGGGATCTAGAGTGGAATGGAGATCAACT
>CALJGH010000110.1 GCA_938073925.1 uncultured Nitrospinaceae bacterium | reverse complement strand
AACAGAATACTTGTAAAAAATATTCCATCGAAAAAATTATACTATACTTAAGTTTAGTTGATAATAAATTTTATTTTTTGTCAAGATACAAATAGAGAACTTCCTTTATTTATAGAAATATCTATATCACCTAAAAAATAGTGGTTAAATCAAAATAAAAAAGTAAATGGGAAAAAAGCGCTTGAAAGAGTCTAAGAGAAATCTCCGGGAGTTATTTTCCTCGACCTGATGATGCCTAAAATGGATAACTTTGAATTCATTGAAGAATTGAGGAAAAACTTTGAACATCGATCCTCTCCCATTGTCGTCTTCACCTAAAAGGATCTCACGCAAGCAGACCGGCTACCCCTGAAGGAGGAGTGGCAAAATTAATTGAGCAAAAATCCTTTGTCCATGACGACCTTCTCTCAGAAATCGGCTCGACACTGGAAATTCACCATTCCTGATCCATCCGTTTTTTTCGATACAACCTTTTTTCTAAAATTGAATCTAACCTATTAGCAAGTATTTGTAGCCCTATTAATCACACTTACTAAAAAGCAAACATGGATAAATACCAGGAAATCGCTGAGATCGTTCAGGAAATAACAGAGGAGGCCGCAAACTTCAAAGACGCGGTAGAACCAACCGAAGAAGTTGAGGCGTTAAAAGAGTTGCTGGACGCCTTGACGCGAGGTGCCAAACTGGTCTTAGAAAAGATGGATCAGTATAACGACCGGCGCTATCGATAATTTTTGAACCGGTTCCTAATACATTTCTAGTCGCCTTAAACTTGGCAGGGTCTGTTTTTTTGCCAGATCATCTACAAGCTCAGGGTTGATCTCGTTTCGAACCAGTATCAATTCTTCCAGACTTTTTAAAGATTTGGAATTCAACAGAGCTTCCATTCCTTTTTCCGTAATCTGGTTATTATAAAGGTCCAGCGTTTTGAGTTTTGCAAGATGAGGTGAATTTGCAATTGCCATAGCCCCCTTATCGCTGATCTTGTTTGCGCTCAAATCTAAAAAAGTTATATTGTGTGAATTCATTGAATTCACGATAGCGATAATGCCTTCATCGCCTACTTTGTTGCGAGTCAACTTGAGTTCTTTCAGATTTTTCATATTGGAGGATTCGGCTATCATTTTGGCGCCTTTCTCCGACACATCATTGCCCCACAAAGAAAGCTTTTCAACATGCTGAAATGTGTCCGAGCCACATAAGATTCGCACACCTTCATCCCCAAGATTATTTTTCTGCAAAGCCAATGAAACTACATTTTTCACTTCGGGAGTACCGACAAGAATCTCCATCCCTTTAACTCCGATCTGGGAGCCATTGAGATTTATTTTACTGCCATCGGGGTCTAGTCTTTCTCGTATATGTCCAGGAATATCTGCTGGAGGGCCTTTACGACGACTGTATCCATGATGCCCGTCTTTTTTTCCCTTGCCGGCATGTTTGCCGCTATAACCACCGTGTTTGCCAGCGTCTTTGGCATCGCCATGCTTGCCGGGATGCCCGCCTTCATGTTCACCCGATGCAAAAACCGGAAGCGACCAGACCAGCCAGCCCAAAACTAAAACCAAATGAAATATTTTTTTTCGAATCAGCACAATAGAATCCTCCAAAATTAATTCGCTGCGACGCAACGAAATCCAATATAGTTTTTCTTCTGGCCTGGCAATGCCTTACCGCGCACCGAGCCTCGCGCCAGATCAAGATTTGAGTTCCACGAACCGCCTTTTATTACTTTGAATTGCTCGCCATATAAATCGTTTTCATATTGATTACCCGGATGCGGTTGATACCAATTCTCCGTCCATTCCCAAACGTTTCCCGCCAAATCCATTACTCCATAGGGACTCACGTTTTCGGGTATCGTTCCCCCCTGATTGGTGTATCGATAAATATCGCCTTTGCCTCTTATGTTTGCATTAAGAGCATCAGCTTCATTGCCCCAAGGGTAGTATCTGCCATCCGTACCCCTTGCAGCCTTTTCCCATTCTGCTTCCGTAGGCAACCGTTTTTTTGCCCAATGGCAATAGTCTCGCGCCTGTTTCCAGGGCAGCGAAACGACAGGTTGCAGAGGGTGATTGAAAAGTGCATTGTCGTGTTCTCGTGAAGGGGGCTGGCCAGTTGCTTGCTGATATTTTGAAAAAGCCCTCATCGTCACGGGAATCTTATCAATTTTAAAAGCAGGTAAGGTCACTTCGTGAAGAGGGGTCTCATCCCGATACCAATCCAAAGATTCCGAATGAAAATGGCGGGCCGCCCACATGATATCCTTATCCGAGCTTCCCATTTTAAATGGCCCGGCAGGGATCAGGATCATTTCCTCCTCAGAGGCGGCACATTTATCTCCGGCACTGAAAAAGAAAAATGCGGCAATGACAAAAAAGGGCCTGATGAATACACGGCTTCTGTGAGAGCCTATTATTTTTTTTATCACGATGAAGCGATCATCCCGGTTTTTCTTGCATACTCAAAAATATTACCGGCTTCAATGATATCTATAACCTCACCCAGCGATTTCAAATCGTACATTTTATTCTGCGTTTTATTGGCGAGGGTATTGGCGACCAGATCAATCTTCAAATCGTCACCGGTTTTAATTTCTTCTACTAAACGCGTGATGCATTCAAAAGGTATGAAGAATCCGCCGTCCACAGAATTCCGATAAAAAATTCGAGCGTACGATTGTGCGATGACCGCCCGCACACCGGCAATTTCCATACACGCGGGAGCATGTTCTCGAGACGAGCCACAGCCAAAGTTTTTTCCACCAATAATAATCGAATACTTCGACTCAAAATTATCGCCTTCGGTAAAAGACACGTTGCCATCAGGCAACCCTGCCTGCTCACCGGGCACGCCGGTTAGCGCAAACTTGCCGTAATTTTTTTTCTCTTCCGGATCACTCAAACTGTAAACTAGATGCTCCGCAGGGATTATCTGATCAGTGTCAACATCGTTACCTAAAACATAGGCAAGACCTTCTATAATTTTTTTCATAGTCACTTAATTATTAACAAATTCAGCTGGGTTCGTAATATGCCCGGTCAAAGCCGATGCAGCGGCAGTATAAGGGGATGCTAGATAAACATGGGACTGTTTCGAACCCATTCGACCTGGGAAATTACGGTTGGTGGTCGAAATCACCACCTGATTATCCTTCGCCCTCCCAAAAGTATCTTTCGGTCCGCCCAAACATGCCGCACAAGAAGGATCTCCTAAATAAGCTCCGGCATTTTTGAAAATATCGACTAAGGTTTCACCGCCAATTTTTTCTTTATGAAGATCCTCTTCAACTTCACGTGTTGCGGGAACAATAAATGTATCGATCTGTACTTTTTTCCCTTTAAGAAGTTTGGCCGCAGCCATAAAATCGGTCAACTTGCCACCTGTGCAAGAGCCAATGTAAGCGCGGTCAAGCTTTACATCTTCACATTCTGAGACCTTGGCCTTGTTATCTGGAGAATGAGGCTTGGCAACAATCGATTCCATTTCACTGGCGTTGTAGGTCTTCTTGAAAAAATATTTCGCATCCTCATCGGAATGATAAATTTTATAAGGCCTGTCTGTACGTTGCCGCACATAATCGGTCGTCACCTCGTCCGCTTCAATAATGCCATTTTTACCCCCTGCCTCAATCGCCATATTACAAAGGGTCATGCGCTCTTCCATTGAAAGGCTCATAACCGCATCGCCACGCCATTCCATTGATCGGTAGGTGGCACCATCGACACCAATATCCCCAATCACATTTAAGATGACATCTTTTGCCATAACATGATCTGGGAATTTCCCGGTGAATTCAAAACACATGGATTCAGGAACTTTGACCCATATCTTGCCCGTACCCAAAATAAACGCAGCATCGGTATTGCCGATACCCGTTGAGAACATACCGAAAGCACCTGATGTTGAAGTATGCGAATCGGTCCCGAATAAAATTTCGCCCGGTCGATTGAACCCCTCCTGAGCAAGAGCTAGATGGCAAACACCCTTATAATTATCCGTGCCTACATCGTAATAATGTGGCAGGTCTTGTTCTTTAACAAATTGTCGCAGGATGTCTATATTTCGGTTGGCGTGGGTGTCTTCTGTGAAAATAAAATGGTCCGGAATGATGACCACTTTATCGCGGTCCCATACTTTCGCATTTTCGCCGAATTGCTTTTTGAATATCGCAAAAGTGCCTGGGCCACAAACATCGTGTGTCATCAAAACATCCACATCTACCCAGATATTGTCGCCTGGGACAACAGAATCTTTCCCAGAGTGAGCAGCAAGTATTTTTTCCGTAATCGTCATACCCATCGAATAAGGCCTTTCAAAGTGAGTTATTACCCCACATAGTGCTTGAGTTTTCTTTTGGAAATTCCGAAAAGAGTATAAGTAACAAAGATACCATATGAAAACATAGAAACCCCAAAAAAATTTGTACCTTATTGATTTATTTGGAGTAAAATATCTAAAAAATGGCAGTTCTTTAGCCTTATACCCCAACTATTTTATGAAAAATCTATATCCCCTACTCAAAGAGACGATAAACCGGTTACGCTACAAGATTCCACATCGACCGAAACAAGTGCAGATTGAAATCACCAATCGGTGCAATATGGATTGCCCCATGTGTCAGCGGGAAGATTTAGGAATCGAACTCGAGCATATGGAATGGTCGAATTTCACCACCGTGGTAGACAAACTCGGTAACGGTGAAAACATCACCCTCACCGGTTGGGGAGAGCCTTTCATTCATCCCCGCGTATTCGATATGATTGCTTATTGCAAAGAACGCGGGCATCGGGTCATGATCACCTCCAACGGTTTGTTCACCAAACCAAGTATGGTGGACGATATTCTTAATTCCGGATTAGACAGCGTTACTTTCTCTATCGATAGTGTTAACGGCAACGAAACGGTAGTGGAAGGGCATACCAGCTCGAAAGTATACGAAAGCATTGAAGCCGTTGTACGTGGCCGCAAAAACGGAGCCCCAAGTGTTCGATTGCAGGCAACCATTCATACCGGCTGTGAAAACGACCTTTACGATGTCATCCGCTATGGCGCGCGTATTGGCTGCGATGTGGTGAACGTTGGCCGGCTCGACCGTCAATTTCGCCCCAATCTAAAAAGACCCGACACCAAGGAAGAAAGATTTATTTTTCTAAAGGCCGATGAAATAGCTCAAGCGGCAGGCATTCAATTAGATTGGTTGCAATACACCGTATCTCAGGGTATCACCCGGTTTTTCTACAAACTCCTGCGTAAGAAACTTCACAAATCAGGAAGCTATTGTTTGAAAACTTTTGACTACGCATACGTCACACGCGAAGGCAACGTTACTCCCTGTTGTCTTCTGCCCAATTCCAAAATGGGGAACTTGCTCACCGATAATCTGAAAAGCATCTGGCAAAACGGCAAGTTTGATTCTTTCCGTGAAAACTATCGAGACACCTGTGGCGATTGCGATTTATGGACCATCGACCAGGTTGACACACGCCAAGCGCAACGACAGCCTGAAGCAAAGCCCGCACTGAACACCCATTAACAATTCTTTCAGAAAAAAGAGCACCCTTCCGCTAGACTTCGGACATTGATTCTTTGCCTCCGTTGGATTTCGTTCTGAAAATTGTTATAGCCCTTTAGGGTATCTACAGGTTATCATCTCGGGTCGATCTAGTTCGCACAAAATTATCCATTAAATAGTTTTATTACCTAAACCCCATGGCCGAGTCGCATAGACAATCCAAACAGATTTTTGTTGATCGCCGTCCACTTTGGATCGTGCTGTTTGATAGGATGCGTAGATACCTGTTCCTCGCTCTGTTCTTTGGGGTTTTTGCGCTGCTACTAGCTCAAGAAGGCCCCAGCGGGCTTTCATTAGAGGGCTATAAAGTACTCTGCCTTTTTGTACTTTGCGTGTTGCTCTGGTCAACCAACCTGATTCCCTTGTCGATCACCAGTCTGCTGGCTATCTCCGCAGTCCCTTTATTAGGCGTGATGGAAGCTTCGCAGGCCTATTCTTTCTTCGGCAACAAGGCGGTATTTTTTATTCTCGGGGTCTTTATCCTGTCCGCGTCCATGATCGCTTGCGGACTCAGCACAAGAATATCTATCTGGGTAATGAAACATTGGAGTAACACTCCGTCACAACTGATCACTTCGATTTATTGTTTTGCGGGAGTCAGTTCCTGCTTTATGTCGGAACATGCCGTGGCCGTGATTCTGTTCCCCATCATTCACGAAATCGCGCAATCGCTGAACCTGAAAAGAGAAAACTCGATCTTTGCAAAGGGAATGTATTTCGCTATGGCCTGGGGGTGCATCATCGGTGGAGCCATGACGGTTCTCGGTGGCGGCCGGGTTCCACTTGCTATCGAAATGCTGGAAAAATCTACCGTAGAGGCAGAGACCATCGGCATCCTTCAATACACCCAGTTGAGCTTCCCTCTCATATTGGCCATGTTTGCCGGCGGTTGGTTGGCGTTGAAGTTTTTGTTTCCTCCTGACATTCAAGACATTGAAGCGGCAAGAAAAGCCTTAGAACATAAATCTCATGTTATGGGAAATTTGACCTTTCAGGAAAAAGGCATCGCTCTGGTTATGCTGATGACCCTTTTTTGCTGGTTCATTTATGGCGATCAATTGGGAATCGCCAACATAGCCATCATTTCTATTGTCCTTTTATTTGTGCTGAATCTGATCAACTGGAAAATGGTGGAATCCCATATCAACTGGGCTATCGTTCTGATGTATGGAGGCGCGATCTGTCTGGGTGAAGTCATGGCAGAAACAGGTGCCGCATTGTGGCTCGCAGAAAAATTGTTTGTGGGGGTAGTCGATTCTCCCATCGTATTTCTATTGGTCATTGCCCTGCTGTCGACATTATTCACGACATTCATGAGCAATTCGGCGGTCATAGCTATTCTTTTGCCAACGGCGATCAGCATGAGCCCATCCTATGGCATCCACCCGGCAATGGCAACCATGACGGTGATTCTGCCTAGCAACTTTGCTTTCATATTGCCCATTGCAACACCCGCTTCGGCATTGGCTTACTCTTCAAGGTTCCTGACCTTGAAAGAGATGGTCTGGTCCGGCTCGCTTCTCAGTCTTTTTGGATTGGGATGTTTTTTAATCATGCTGTTATTTTACTGGCCGATGATCGGATTCCAATAGTCGACGATCGGCTTCCAATTGCCCATTATGAGTTCCGTAAAACAACTTCAGGCCGTTGAGCTGAAAAAAAAGTTAGATAACGGAGAAGATATCTTTTTGCTGGATGTGCGCGAAGAATGGGAATTTTCCCTCGCCGCCATTGACGGATCAGAAAATTTTCCGATAGGTGAAGTTGTCGACCGACAACAGGAATATGCTTTTGAAGAAGAGATAGTGGTGATCTGCCACTACGGCGAACGCTCACAACGAGCGGCGCAAGAGTTGGTCGAATGCGGATTCAACGTTCACAACCTCGTCGGCGGTATCGATGCTTGGTCACAAGTGGTCGACTCAAACGTCCCGCGTTACAGTCCTAATGGTTAATCTCCCAGCTATCGGAGCAATGATGTTACAGTCGAAATTTGTTAAGAAAGCCTGAGATGAAAGACAAGCTCTCCAAGGATCGAATTGTCTACTCCACCGAACAAGGTAGAATCTGTCCCGGCTGTGGTAATCCCGTTAACCAATGCACCTGTCGCAAACAGATATCACCATCCGGTGATGGTAACGTACAAGTCTCCCGTGAGACCAAGGGTAGAAAAGGTAAAGGTGTCACGTTGATTAAAGGGCTCGCTATGGATGCCGCTACCCTGGGATTGATGAGCAAGAAGCTCAAAACGATGTGCGGTTCCGGCGGTACGGTCAAAAAGGGGATCATCGAGATCCAAGGCGATCACATTGAACGTATACTTTACTATTTGAAGGAACAAGGCATAAAGGCTAAACAGGCTGGTGGGTGAAGAGGTAAACCTACCCCCATCGGGATCAGGAAGAGCAACAGATTGAGACTCCTCACCACCGTTTTGCATCACGGAATTACCCGAAAAATATTCGACAATAAACCCTAAATAAATTTAACCTAATTTCGAGTTAATACATTTCAAGGAAACTTTGTTGATGGCAATGAAAAATAACAAATGAATAAACAACAAAAACAAAAGATGGGACAAGATTTGGTTGATTTCATGCTGGATGACTTATCCTTAGATGAGATAGCAGAAACATTCAAGATGAAAATTGATACTAAATATTACTCTTACGAAGAAGATAAGGAAAACCTTGTTAAAGATTGGCAGATAAAGTTTCCAAAGTGGGATATATGGATTAGACGGGCTTATAAAGAAATATGGAGCGGAGACATAAAATATGAGGAGATCAGATTCAGTGGTGATGGTGAAGACTTCAACGAATGGTTAAAGATAAAATGGTATGAAGCATATAGAAACCTTGATTGGGACGATTAAAATTAAGCCAGACTGACTTATAAGGGTCGATGGGTTATGTTTTACGGATGTTAGAATTATTGATTTAAAAATGATAAAACTAACCGATTAAATCCAACAATCAAAGTGAGGGTAAGAAATGAACCTGATTCTTTCTGGTTAATTCAATGTGATTTAATCCGAATCTTCTTGCAAAGCTGAACAATAGGTTTAAAATGGACTCTGCTTATTCCGATTTCTTATTCGAGTAAGACAACTAAATACTGCAAAGGGTTAAAAATATTGCCACTCCTTTTTTGGAGTGGCTTTTTTTTTGCCCTTCCCCAACAAGGTGAATACATTAATACAAGATCATTTCATGCATGAAGTTAAGGTTTACGACACAGCTCGGGAAAATTAAAAGAGGTACTATCAATAAATGTACGAGAGAAGGAGCAAATCGATAACCCCTCGATTTTCAGCAAAAATAAAAGGTTTGGAAGGCTGGGACTCGTTAATAGTCAAGAAAAACCTGAAACGAAGAATAATTTAAAGTGAGAAAAAAAATGACCATAGATAATTATACAAAATTCATAATGACCGCACTTACCTTTGCTTTCCTCCTGAATGGGTTAAACCCATGGATCAATCCAACCCCAGCTGTGGCTTCAGAAAAATCTACAATTAAAACCAAAAATATTGACAGCAATTGTTTTTCCAATAACAAAGTAGCCACCCAAACCTTGGATGGAGTAACCAATGTGGAAAGGTTATTGGGTTACATCGAATCCTCTGTGAATGATATCAAAATAACTGTTTCTGGTCTTGACAGAAAGATGAGTGTATTGCCTACCAGGAATCGAACGGAAAAAAATTAGAGCATTCCATTCACAAAAGTCGCGAAAGAAAATTAAGAGAAAGCTAAACATAAAACGGAGAACCTAATCAAAAATCAAACACTATTTGCAAAACAAGATTGGAAACAAATAAAGAAAAAGAGCTCTAGTCATAAAAAAACAGCCCTGATCTACTGCGAAAATCAATTCGGTTTAATAGATGGGAAAACTGCTGCGGCATTGGTCCGCCATTCTGAAATTTATTCCGTTGTTGGAGTAATTGATAGTTCATTAGCTGGTAAGGATGCTGGACAAGCATTAGGAGGAGAAAAATGCGATATCCCTATTTTTACCGACTTAGATAATGCCTTGGATAAACTTTCATATATTCCGGATTGTTACATTTATGGCAAAGCCCCCTTGGAAACTTTTATTCCAAATAAAGAGAGGCTCCTCATCATGGAAGCCATGAAACAGGGGATGGATATTATTAGCGGCCTGCATCAGTTTTTTTCTGACGATCCAGAGTTAACCCATATTGCAGCGTTAAACGGCGTCCAAATTAAAGACATCAGAAAGTCTCCTCCATTAAAAGACTTACACCTCTTTACAGGAAAAATATCCGAAGTAAATGTTCCCGTTATTGCTGTCTTAGGTACGGATTGCGCTTGTGGAAAAATGACCACCGCAGTAGAACTCAATAAAACTCTGAACAATATTGGCATCAAGTCGGTGCTTGTCGCAACTGGCCAAACCAGCTTAATGCAGGGAGCTAAATATGGTGTTACCACAGATGCTCTAACTTCTCAGTTTGTGGTCGGTGAAATTGAAAGCTCCGTTATCCAAGCGTTTAGAAACGAAAGGCCTGATATCATTTTAGTAGAGGGGCAAAGCGCAATCAGCCATCCTGCCTTTATGAGTTCAATCGGGATATTGAAGGGAAGCATGCCAGATGGTGTGATCCTTCAACATCCCCCCGCTAGAAAGTTTCGCTGTGATTTTCCTGCCTTAGCCATGCCAACTCCAGATAGCGAAATCAAGCTGATTGAAACTATTTCAAAAGCAAAAGTAATTGCTATCACGTTAAGCCACGAAGGCATGAATGAAAAAGAAGTTCTGGAAGTCATAGAAAATTATGAGCAGAAGTTTAAATTGCCCACTACTGATGTGCTGAGTAGTGGATGCCAAAAACTTGTTCAGGCATTGAGTGACCAGTTTCCAAAGCTGAAACAAAAAATGAAGATAGAAAATTCAAAATTTTTTTTCAACAAGCAAATTAAAAGGAACAATTATCTGCAAGGAATTGATGAATTTGTTCATGCCTAGAATTGAAATTTCTCTTTCCCAGATTCAAGAAAATACACAGTTTCTTGCAGACTTCCATATGGGAAAGGGAGTTTCCCTAATGGGGGTTACTAAAGCAGTGCTGGGGGAACCTTCCGTAGCTAAAGCCATGATTCAAGGTGGTGTCAAATTCATTGCAGACTCACGCATTGAAAATATTCTAAGAATGAAAAATGCAGGAATATCCATTCCATTTGTGCTTTTACGCACACCTTTAAGCCAGGCTGAATCTATTGTTGAAAACGTGGATATTAGTTTGAATACCGAAATGGAGACCCTTAAAAAACTTTCCTATCACGCAAAAACACAGAATAAAACCCATCAGGTTATTATTATGGTTGAGCTTGGGGATTTGCGAGAAGGTGTACTTCTTTCTGACCTACCACAATTTATCCGGGAAACGCTTTCTCTATCGCATATAACAATAACTGGTATTGGCTGCAATTTAGCTTGCTACGGTGGAATTATACCTGACGATAAAAATATGCAAGAGCTCTCCGAATTGGTTGATTCATTAGAAAGGGAATTTCAAATGAATCTTGAAATAATTTCAGGAGGAAATTCGGCAAACTATGAATGGTTTAAATCCTGTCAGAATGTAGGCAGGATTAACAATATTCGATTGGGTGAATCTATTCTTTTAGGTTGCGAAACTGTGAGCCGAAAAGCAATTCCAGGTTTGCATACTGGCGCATTCCAACTGGTCGCTGAAGTTATAGAGTCCAAGAAAAAGCCATCACTTCCCTTCGGAGAGATAGGCCAAGACGCTTTTGGAAATACACCTAGCTTTCAAGATATAGGCATTCATCGGAGGATAATTATTGCTTTAGGCAAACAAGATGCGACACCTACCAGCTTACATTTTGATAATAAGCTCAAACTTCTTGGATCAAGTAGCGATCATATTATTATGGATAGCAAATGCGATAGCATTAAAGTGGGAGATGAAGTACGAGCTAGCTTGGATTATGGCGGGTTGCTCTCAACGATGACTTCTCCTTTTATCAGGAAGCATTTTACAAACTGCAATGGTTACGCAGCAATTTAATTATGCCCACTATTTATCAAGGAAGAGCGTATGGAAATCAATGCATTTTATGTTCTCGTCGCATCAATGATCTGTAATTTTTTTGTATTGGGTATTTCTCTGAACCGACCCGATTCGTTTTTCCCTGTCAGTTTGTGCGCTATTTCGATATCTCTCCAGGGTTACGCTTTACGGCTGATTGCCATCAGTTCTATCAGCTAATTCTTCATACCTGATCCCACAACATGATACGAAATAACTGAACAACCGATAACGGAGGATTGAAGCCGCTCAACTTTCTCCTAGGATTTAAAAACGTTCGTTATCTTGGAAAAGCTCTTCCTAGCTTATTCCTTTTAACTTTCCCATCAAGACTTCACGCATTGCATTGATGGGGGCGGGTTGGCCTGTAAAAAGTTCAAATTGCCGTGCCGCCTGGTTGATGAACAACTCACTTCCAGGAATGACCGTGCACCCTGCGGCTTTGGCCTCGCGCAACAACTTTGTCTCTAGTGGGTTATAGACCGAGTCGAACACAACCATTCCTTCTTTAAAGTCTCTGGCGAGAAAAGGCGTTTCGTTTATATTGGGATTCATCCCTACAGGCGAGCAATTGATTAGGATATCTATTGCCTGCGTCCCTGCGTCGCGGCAATGAACCAACTGGCAACCCAGCTCTTTAGCAAGGCTTTCGCCTCTTTCTTTATTCCGGTTATAGGTAACAGTCAACTTTCCGCCTTTTTCTTTTATGCCATAGCCGATAGCCTTGGCAGTGCCGCCCGACCCCAGGATCAAAATATTTTTATCTTTTAAAGAAGTGGATGCTTCAAGAGCAGCAATCGCACCAGAACAATCGGTGTTGTAGCCTACCCACTTTCCATCTTCCTGGACAACGGTGTTGACGGCACCAATGCTTTGGGCTGTTGTGTCAACCTTATCCAGCAACGGCATGATGCTTTCCTTTGCCGGCATCGTAACGCTCAATCCTGAAAAGAAATCTTTGAAGGCGATAAAAAACTTTTCTACGTTATCCACCAGAAACGAAACATAAATATCCGGCGAACCAATTTCTCGAAAAGCCCGATTATGAATCAGGTAACCCATGCTTTTAGAAACCGGATTGCCAATGACCCCATATATCTTAAAGTTTTTGCGCCCATCATTAACGCGATAAATATTTTTCAGGGCATTTGCTGGAATCTGGCCTGGTGCGCTTTCCTGCCCTGTTTCAAGACTGCCAAAGGTGAGCAAACCTCCGTAGAGTGGAGAGAGGACACGGCTTATCTCCCCAAGATCCCCCATGCAAAGTCCTATCAACTTTTTGTTTTCTTTTTTTGCGCGCTCAAGAAGCTGAAACATCTTCAGGTTATCGCTGAGGTCGCGGGCGTAAGTGACAATTTTAATAATCCCACCTGGTAGAGCGTCCATCGTTTCATAAAGCGGATTCAAATCTTCAGGCGTATGGGAAAAATCATGGTAAGAAAGGATGATCTTCGAAGTTTCGTGCCCTTCCAAAAACGGCTGCAATAATTCGCGTGGTGTTGAAACCTCGATGTCTACATAGTCCGCCCCTGCGGCTAAAGCATCATGCAATGCCTGCAAACGTTCATCGTCAGTACCTCTAAACTGTCCACCGTCTAACTTGGTCCGATTGGTGACAATAACGGGTTTACTAACCACATTTAAAAGTACTTTGAGATCAGGGGAGTCGATCAGATCGAGACGCAACTCTAGAATATCAGCTATTTTTTCCGCTGAGATGATTTGCTCCAATGCTTTAGGCATGGAGGCACCAACGATGGGAATACAAATCATATAAGGAAATTTAGAAAATTTTGATCAGGGGAGAATATTAGCAGACCCGGGGCACAATCAAAACGAAAACCAGCACTAAAAATAAAAAGAATTTTTTATATCCCCGGAACAAAGTCTTCCGTGGGAGTCGGTTCGGGTTTACTGGTTCCTATCGCCGACGATTCTTGAGCTTTTACTTGAAGGGCATCCTCCAATAGGCTCTTCCATAACGCCTGTCGTGCAGCGCTGGAAATGGTAACTTGATCCTTTTGCCCTTGAGCTCTTTTAACTGAGCTTTTTTTATTCAAGTCGGCAATACGTGCCTGCCCTTCATAGGTTTTAAAAACCTTGCTTACCGGTACAATTGAAAAATCCATAACTGCTTTTCTCCGTTAAATACTTCCCGATATCTTTGATTTGATTCTTGCCGAAACTCCGTACCCTTTTAATAAAGTGCGTCCGTTTTTCGTCGACCTCATTTTTTCAAACAACTCTGATTTCTCGTTGAGCAATTTTTTCTCGCAATCGTTTTCCATTCCTATAATTTTTTGTATTTCACTCTCGACTTGAGCTCCTAACTCTTTCAACTTGCTCGCAATCGCAACCCGGATTTTCTCATCCAAAAGCGCGACCCCTTTTTCCAACTCCTGATCATCACTGACCAATGACTCAATCACAGCTTCTTTTTCATCAAGAATTTGAGTGAGTAAGGGCTCATCATTTTGGTCGATGGCCTTCACTTGATTCTCCATTTGCCCTGCCAGCTTTGCCAAAAGAGTTATTTTATTTCCAAGAATTTCTTTGATCTTCGCTTCTTTCATTGTCAGGCCACCGCGATTAAGGTTTGAACAGTCGTATTCAGATTCAAGTTCTCGGTAAACTTGCGGAAATTTTCTGCCAAGATATTAGGAGCACCCGATTGAATAATCACTTTTGTTTGCTTGATAGCCAGATCACCGCGACCTTCAAGAACAATATTTTCCAGTCTCTCGGCAAGCAGAGGAAGGATTCCCGTTTCAGAGTTTATAAACAGATTAAACACTTCGCGCGTATTTTTTTCCAGTCCACGTTTGAATTCTGTTTCATCAAGCCCAAAGGTGTTGTCGGTCAAAGTTCGAATCCCAATCGAGCTCAATCTTTTTAATAAGTTTTCATCGCCATTTTGGGATGGGAAGCTCAATCCGCTTTTAATCTCCTTAACAATGGAGGTAACGGCAACGTCCTTCTGGGTCTTTTTTTCCGTATTCCTCACGGAGACACCTGTTGCTTGTGTGTTTCCTGGCCTGCCACGGAGGTCATCGATAATGCGATTTCTTTCTTGCAAAACACGAGCCTCCTTTTGAGGGTCGATGGTCAGGTCATTGCGAATGTCCTGAATATCGCTGTCCTCCTCAAAGGAATTACTAACTGCAAGCAGGTCATTGATTTTTGCAATAGAATTGTTGAACTGGCTGAATAAAATTTTAATTTGTTCAAAAAAGGTAGGCGCATCAATAAAGATAGTGATCTTCGCAGATTTTTCCGAAGCCTGCCGCAACAACAAAGCGGTATCTTCAATCACTCCAGAAACGACATCGGTATTACTGCTGAAAAATTCTCCATCCACTTCAACGATTGCGGTTTGCGGTTGGACAATCAAGTTTTCAGGTGTATTTAAATCGTTTAGCTGAATCTCTTTTTGAACCGATAACCCCTCATTCGAAAATCCTTTATTGGAAATTTCAAAGAACCCAAGATCCAAAAGAACACTGTCGTCCTCTCGCAAGTCAATTGTATTGCTGCCTCCAGCAAGACTTACCAGAATAAGTCGGTTGTCTCTAATCAGGGCCAGCACATTATTTTCAAAAGATCCACCATCAAGCCGCTCATTGGAATTGCTATCTTCTGTGGGATCGATCTCACCATTTCCATTAAAATCTTCCGTTATATAAACCCCTGCACCAAATTCGGAATTAGCCACGTGCAAAATTTCAAGGGTCCCATTTTGATTAACGTCTTCCGAAAGATCGAGGGTACCGTTTTGGTTTACATCTTCCCCAAAATTGATTTTATTTTTAATTGTGGACAACGAGTCGGTCGAAATAACCGTAATAGGAACGCCATTGATAAAAAATCTGCCGCTCAGGCCCAGCTTTTGCGAGGGATCTTTTACATCTGAAGCCAGTTCTGCCGTCCGCGATAACCGTACAGACCTGAAATCAAAACTACCCAGTGGTGCGTCTTTACCCGCCGTAGCGAGAACTTCTCTGAAACGGGACGAAGAAGCCGTTTTTGGGTTCAAGGCATTTTCTAAATCGGCCACTGTTTGCTGCAATTCTTGTAAAGAGTCTGTAAGACCATCCAATTGACGCAATCGGGCCAGAGCGAATGAATGTTTTTTATCCAGATTATCTATGATGGGAAGTTTTTGGGATTGGGAACGCTGGCTGAGAAGCGCGATCGCATCTGCGGTTCTAAAAGCCGCAAGAGGCCCGGTGGATTCTAGCTGAGGAACCTGCCTTTTATTTATAAAAACCGCATCGAATAAGGTTTGACTTTTATTTTGGGAGTTTTTGCCTGCTTGATTCAGGGTATCCCTGGCAACATTGACAGCAGAGTTTTTGCTGGTCGTACGACTGGAATTAAAGGGGAAAAATGTTGGGGGAATATTATTGAGAACCTGCACGTTTTTTCCGGTCTGGCGAAATACCCTGTTTCGCCTCTAAAGTGTTTAATCGAAAATGTCGATAAACACATCAAGAACGGAGTTGCACAGATTTACCGGAAACAAAAACGCCCGCCTCGCCAGTGCTTGCTACCACACCGGTGACGGACTTTCGCCGTAAGGCGACAGACCTCGCCGATATGACAGGTGACCCTGACGGGCCTTAAGTCAAAATATGAACCTTCGTTTAATATTGGTCAAGGCCGCAAACCATTCCAATATTATTCGAGATCCTCTTCTAAGCGATGGGGTGTTCCAGTTCTGGCTTGTCTCCTCTTGATGAGTTGTACAATAAGGCCCAGACAGCATACTGCTGGCGGGCGCGGTTCGTTGTTTAAATTAAACTACTGACATTCTGTCCACGTTCAGTTTCTATCGCCGTAGCATCCGGCTCATCCCTAATTTCTGAAGGCCCAGGCGCACGTAACGGATTAGTATCCTGAGATTCTTGCAAAGGCTCGCTAATTTCTTCAATTTGCTCTACATCTGCTGCAGGGATATCCAAAGGTGGTTCATTACGGGCTGCTTCTTGCGCAACCTCAGCTCTTTGCTCGGCTCTCGTTTCTGGAACACTCGCCCCAGTTTCAGAAAGATTATCTTCCTGAACCTTTACCTCTTTAGTTCCCCTAACTTCAGCATTGCCAGATTCGACTCTTTGCTGTAATTGGACGTTTTGTTGTTCAGGCGCGTCAGCAACATCATTAGTTGTCTTTCTGCTTTCATCTCGCGTATCTCTTGCCCGAGAAGTTGGATTCGTATCAAAGTCGTTCGTTGCAGCAGCGGCTTCTTCTGGATTATCTATCTGATTCCGTATAGAAAATTCTTCAGAGCCATTGGGGTTTGTCTGAGTATTTCCCAGTTGAAAACCTTCGTTGAGGGCTTCTTCTGGGTCAGAACCCCCAGGGCCTGCAACCAGCGCTGAGTCACCGGTGTTAGTGGGGGTGGGTGCCCTTAGATTCCGTTGCAGAGCATCTTCAGATTCAACACGCCGTTCGGCAACAGCCTGTCCTTGAATGGATTCTTGCTGATTAGCCTCTTGCTGATCGACTGCCTGTCGAACTTCTTCGGTTTGGTTTTCTGCACGATTACGTTCTGCTGCCTGGTTCTGATCGAAAGCATCTTGAGTGATTTCAACGCGATCTTCTAGTCGTTCAGGCCGAGAAAAATCTCTTTCTTCTTCTGCTGCAGCTTGGCGAACGCGTCTTGGGTCTCTTACCTCTTCTTCCGCGTCATCAAGCCGACGGGGTCGACTTACCTCTTCACGGGATTGCTCCAATCCCCTTAAGGCACTGGTGTTTCCCTGGTCTAATGGAAAATTACCTACTTCTTCAGCCATAGCATCCCCTAATCGATATAATTTCGGTTTTGATACCCTGTCCCTGGGGCTACTTCCTGATACCTGAAACTCTTATCGATAAAAAATCAATTACCTAGTAAAGCTTTAGCAACTTTGTCCGATAAGATAATCAGGCCTCAAGTATCCTTTTTCTAAAAAATACTTCTAAAAAAAATAAAGCCTTTAAAAATCCTCCCCCATAATTACCTTTACCCCAGAGAAGCTCACAGTCCTACACTTTCTCATCGGTAAAAGATCGACGAAACTTTAGTTCTAATTTAGGACTTTTTTTAAAAAATATCTACATCCACGAACTTTCCCCAATGGAGTTTCGCCATAAAAATCGGTAATAGACTATATTTCATTCAGTTATGTGAGGATAAAAATAGAGAGGATTGAAAATTAAATTAATGCGGATTTTCTAATTTGGAGAGAATTTTTTCCCAATCCTTATAAAAAGGGACCATTTCATATTCTAGGATATCCGCCAAAAGCACCCAGTCCTGATTCTCGTTAGCTTCCAGCATCTGGCTCATCAGGTCGGTCAGCTTTTTCTGTCTCACCTCCAAGCTTTCATCATCAGTATCAGGCAGTTCCGTTTCGCCTTCGTCAGGACTCATTATTACGCTGACAACCTGGGAAAACCATTCGATACCGTCCAGAATTTGTAGATAATATTTATTGGCCTCCTGTTCATTTCCAGCACGAAATAAATCTGCAGCCTGCTCACAGCCAGGGATGAGCTTTTTCAGATAATCGAGGGCATTTGCAAGATTGGTCGCTACCAGATCTTTCAAATTAGCCAGTTCGACTTCAAGAGAATCAATATCGGAAGGTTTTTTTTGTAGGGCTTCTCGATCATCGGAAGGGAATTCTTGATCATCCAGCCAAATACGCCGTATATAGGAACCTGGAGTTTGCTGAACCATGGTATCCAGAATCGCGCTTACAGTCTCACCTTCAAAATCCGATTCTTCCTGTGCAAC
>CALJGH010000109.1 GCA_938073925.1 uncultured Nitrospinaceae bacterium | reverse complement strand
TACCACCCCAAACTCCCCCAGAGTGTGGGCGAATCCTAAAACCGTTGCGGTGAGGTAACCGCGTCGGGACAGGGGAAGTATTACTGAAAAAAAAGCATCCCATCTAGATGCTCCTAATGACTCGGCGGTTTCCATGGGAGTGCTGCCAATCGATTCAAAATTGTTTTGCAAAGGCTGCACAACAAATGGCAGTGAATAAAGAGTTGAGGCAAAAACCAATCCTGTAAAGGTGAAAGAAAGCGGAGCACCTGTTAAAGCTTTTACAGGACCGCCAATCCAACCATTAGGACCCAGTAGGATCAGTAAGTAAAATCCCAGCACGGTAGGTGGCAGCACCAAAGGCAATGCCACAACGGCTTCCATTCCAACTCGCATTTTGGAACGGGTATGTGCCAACCACCAAGCCATAGGAGTCCCAATAGCCAATAAAATCATCACCGTTACACTTGCAAGCTGTAAGGTAAGCCAGATTGGACCTGAATCGAGAGAGCTTATATCCATTATTTTTCTTTATAAAGGTGAGTAACCATAGCTTTCTATTATCTTTTGCACTCGGTCACTTTTTAAAAAATTTAAAAATTCCTGTGCGGCTTTATTTGTCTTTGCCCGTTTTAACAATATGGCCTGTTGCCGAATTGGGTCATGCCATTCAGAAGGAACTGCCCAGGAGTAACCCTTAAGTTGTTTTTGATTTCTTTTTAGCTGAGAAAGAGCAATGAAACCTATATCTGCATTTCCAGTCACCAGAAACTGAAAGGTTTGAGAGATATTTTCTCCTCGAACCATTCGTGTTTGAAGCTGATCCCAAAAACCCTTTTTTCTTAGAACCTGCTCGGCGGCTTTTCCATAAGGAGCTGTTTTGGGATTAGCGATTGCCAAATACCTGAAATTTTTTTGATTTAAAACCTGCAAATCATTTCTCAAAAAAAGTGTGGTATCAGCACTCCATAGGGCCAATCTTCCTACCGCATAAGTGAAACGAGACCCCGGAACACCTATCCCTTCTTTTTCTAGAAGTTCAGGTCGCAGAGAATCTGCTGCAAGCAAAACATCGAAAGGAGCTCCTTGCTTGATCTGAGCAAAGAGCTTGCCCGTTGAAGCCGAAATCGCGACGACTTTATGTGCGGTGGTTTTTTCGAATTCCCTGGATAACTCTTTTACAGACAATAAAAAATTGGAAGCTACAGCAACCCGCAACTCATCAGCCAATGCACCGGGAGCCTGAAGAAGAAGAAACGTCAACAACAGGCTTGCAGTTATCCTGCGATTTTTTTTAAATGCGTTCATACTTGCAATCGTTATGCTTATATTTATATAGCGATATATCGTTATATATCAAAATGCACATCCATGTCAAGAAAACCGGTTGTTATTTTTACTTTGGGTTGACCACGCCACATAAACACTAAAATTTACAGAGCTATAGGGATGCAATTACTTAAAATAAATGAAATCAATTCATTAAATATATTCCCCCTCAATAACCTGACAAAATCACAAAAATTTTATTTTTTTGATTCGACAGCTCAAGCTTTAAAGTTTTATGCCGAAGAGACCACCACGTCAAGGTATGTCAAAAATTTAAGATTTGCCATGGAAGTCAATTAATTCAAGCATATCCTCAAATCACATTCGTCAGAAACCCGGGACGTTGCGAGGATTGCGAAGAAGAAGAAAGGCAAGAAGCTCTTCAGGAAGTCATCACTCAAGAGAGAGTAGACCTTTCTTAGGCATCTTTAAAAAGTGCCGAAAGTTCTAGCTCTGGAAACTCCAGCGCAGAAAATTATTTAGCAACGGAAAGAGAGGGTGGGGAAGGTTCAGACTCTCAAAACGCCGGGCCTAAAACCTAACTGCAACTCACTGAAGACGAACGCCGGATTTTAAATCAATTGAAGGTTAGAGACGCAGAAGTCCGCGCACATAAGGCGGCTCATCTCGCCGCAGCAGGATCGCATGCAAACAGCGCCCCCACCTTTGAATTTGAAACCGGACCGGATGCTCGTCAATATGCAACAGGGAATGAAGTTTCGATAGATAGCTCTCCCGTTCCAGAAGATCCCGAAGCAACCGTTCGCAAGACACAGGCAATCAAAATAGCAGCTCTGGCCTCGAGAAAGCCTTCTGTGCAGGACAGGCAAGTGGCGGCCCAAGCAGCACAACTTGAAGCCCAAGCCAGACAGCAATTTCAAGCCAAGAAAACGGAAGAAAGAAAAGAAACCCGTGAAGAAAATATTGAAGAAAGCTCCACTACAGAAACAAACACACAAGAAATCAATACAGGCAACGAAAAGCAGGAATCAAAGAATGACACTTCTCCTGAAGAGTCTCCTTTTTCAAGGAGCATAAAAAACCAGTTCTCAGCCAAAAGCAATCCTTCTTTCGTCAACCTGCTTAACATCGTTTCATGACCAAATACCTATTACTGAAGGAATTGAAGTGTGTGCTGACGCTTATATTATCAAGGGGAACTTCGACAATCCAACCTCATAGCAAGCGTCCAAAACCTGATCTAGCCCTCTAGCGTTGGGAGCAATAGGTCCACACTTGAAAATCTAAAAGATTTCATCACGCCCTTTACTATAGGCTCGCTAATATTCCCCCCACCCTAGCTGAAACTAAAAACAGCCTACCGTCTTAAGACGATAGGCTGTTAATAAAGTGGCGGGGCTGACGAGACTCGAACTCGCGACCTCCGGCGTGACAGGCCGGCGTTCTAACCAACTGAACTACAACCCCGCAATCTTTACATGTGGTAGGCGGAACAGGGCTCGAACCTGTGACCCCCGGCTTGTAAGGCCGGTGCTCTCCCAACTGAGCTACCCGCCCAAGCGATTATGGACATCTGCAGAAGCAATGTGGGAGTATATAAATGCCGACCGCATTCTGTCAAGCGATTTCCCCACAATGACAAATCTGTTTTTTATTACACGGTCAAATCATAAAAAGTCTTTTCAAAACCACCCTCAATAATACGGTAAACAATTGACAGTTGGGGACTTACACTATAAGATACTATTCTAAGATCGAGAAAAGATATTCCCGCTTTTCTGCAATTTTTTTGTTTTCCTATTTTGTTTCTGAACGATCCCAGTTTTTCCTACGATGACAGAAAAAATCATGGCCTCTCTGGAGAGCCTGCCTACTGATGAACTTATTAAGATTCGAAAAGATCTGGATCAATTGATCAAAGAGAAATTCGATAAAGATCTAGGCAAGCGCCAAGGCCATAGAGCAAAAGTTAAAATTGTCGGCCAAGCAGAAATAGAAAGAGAAAAGGAGTTTTTTTACAAACTACATAAAATTCTTATTCAGGAAATGTCCGTCAATGGCCTCGTATTTTCTATAAAAGGAACAGTTATAGACGGCGACCTCTTGAAAGTCTCTTTTCGGATTCCCTCTACCGGAGAGAAAAAAATCATTGATTGTCAGGCGGTGAGAGTCACGGAAACTAAACCGGGGACTATCCCTGAATTTGAGGTCGCTGCTATGGCGGTCACTCAAGACACAGTAAAAAGCTATAAAGACATGCTAAGAAAAAGAGGAAAGTAAAACCTCAATATGATTCCATCAAATCTTCTTTCACATCTCATTGACTTAATAGGAAACGTGGCAGACGCCCACACCACAGCCCTGTTTGGATTGACAAAAGACAAGCTGGTGATGCGAGAGCATTTCACCCTTAGTCGTCATCTGAATCGGGACATTGTTATAAAAATTGGCGAAGGCCCGATAGGCCTTGCCGCACAAACCTTAAAACCGCAATTGATAGAGCATATAGATTCCGACATCGGTGGAATCTATAAAAAACCAGAGAATCTAAAAGGGTTTCTGGCTGTCCCGGTGGTTGCTGAAGATTTACTCGGTGTGCTCATAATTGACACTAAGGAAAGCTATCAAATATCCATTAAGTTACAGAAAACTCTGTTAAACTTCGCGGAACAAATTGCATGGCATTTACATCAGGAAAAACACAGAACAATAACAAATGATATGCCCAACTTGCAGGAACTGAATTCCTATTGCAAGTTTCTAGCAGAATCTCCAAACCGTTCTTCCGTGGCAGATCGATTGACACAAATACCCCCTGCCATTATTTCCTTTAAATCTATTGCTGTAATCTGGTTTGAAGAGAACCAAAAGGAAGGCCGCATCATCGGTTATAGAGGATTCACCCATGACCTGTCTGAAACCGTTGTCCATTTTGGAAAGGGCCTGGTAGGTTCCTGCGCAAAAAATCGATCTCCCTTATTGTTACGTTTTAACTCAGAACGAAAAACCATCCTGTTTTCTGAAGATGAAAAAACCGAAGACCTGTCATCCGCTGTCGCTCTACCTATTCAACTCAACGAAACATTATATGGAGTTTTACTGGTTGGGTCTACATCGCCAGAAGGGTTGAGCCATGCTGATCTGGACAAACTTTCTCTTATCGTTTCTGCAGCCGCTTCAGCATTATTTTGCTCAGACACCAAAGATCGCTGGGCCTACGATAAAAATCTTGATCCCGTAACTGGTGTCCCTAACCATAGGTTTTTGACAGAATATAAACTTGCAGTGTCAGAGGAGCTTTTCAAATCTAACCAACCGGTTTATTTTTTATCGGTGCAACTCACCAATCTTGCCGACCTTTACCAAACTTACGGCGTTGATCAAGGCGATGCCTTTTTGAAACAAATGATAGCCTTGTTCGCAAAAATGATACCTTCACCTAAATTTGTTTTTCGGTTTTCAGAAAATACGTTCGCACTCATGTTAATGAATCGCAAACAAAAGGAAGTAGATCAACTGCAAACCAAGCTGAAACAATTATTCGAATACAACCCTCTACATGTCAATGGGGTCGCTATGCAGGCAAGTATACAATGGGGTCTATCAGTTTATCCTGATGACGCCAAAGAGCTTTTTAAATTGATAAGCCTTTCACGAAACAGATTATCCTGAAATATTAAAGAGATGGCATGATAAAGCAATTTTTCAATAAGATATTTAGTTTTTTTTCCACCGACCTGGCTATGGATC
>CALJGH010000108.1 GCA_938073925.1 uncultured Nitrospinaceae bacterium | reverse complement strand
AATTAAGCGCGGTCATTCTATAAGTTCTTCCATAGCATTTTGTGAATTCAATTCAACCAAAATAAATCTTATTGATACTCCTGGCAGTAATAACTTCATCGCCGATACTCCGGCGACTTTGAGGGTTGTTGATGGCTTAGTGTTCGTAATAAGTGCAGTTGAAGGAATGCAATTCTATACTGAAAAAATTTGGAATTGGGCTGATGAGTTGGAGCTTCCCCGGATTATATTTTTAAATAAGATGGATCATGAACATGCCAATGCAGGTCCGATTCTAGAAGCTATTAAAACGAAATTAAAAAAAACACCTATATTTATCCATCTTCCTGAAGAAACAGGTGAAAAATTTTCTGGAATTGTTGATCTGATAGAGAATAAATTTTTCAGTTATGACAGGGGAGGAGAGGGCAAGGGAAAGCCCGAAGGTGTGCCTGCCGATATTTTGGATGAAATGGAAATCAGCCACGCAGAATTGATAGAAGCTGTGGCAGAAGTGGATGATGAATTAATAGAAAAATATCTTGAGAGTGGAGAATTGACTGTAGAAGAGTTTTTTTACGGATTGAAAGAGGGCATTAAGAAGGGGCAACTGATCCCTGTTTTATGTGGTTCGGCTCTACAAAATGTTGGAGTTGACCTTTTGTTGCAGGCGGTAGTGAAATACCTTCCTTCACCTGAAAATCGAGCTCCCGTAAGGGCGATAAAAGTGAAAGACGATTCAGAAGTTACTCGATCTGCAAATGACCCTGCCTCTGCTTTAGTTTTTAAAACAGTCGCGGACCCTTATGCTGGAAAATTAACTTTATTCAGAACGTTTTCAGGTAAGATTAAGGGAGATTCTACAATTTACAATAGCACTCAGGAGATTTCGGAACGAGTGGGGCAATTGTATATGCTACAGGGCAAGAAGCAGTTGCCGGTTTCCGAGGTTTCTGCTGGGGACATTGGCGCGGTAGTAAAACTCAAACAAACTGTTACAGGTGATAGTTTCTCTGAAGCAGATGAAAAGGTGGTTTTCCCCTCGATCGTTTTTCCATTACCCGTTTTATCTCGGGTGTTGGTGCCTAAGACTCATGCCGATGAAGAAAAAATAAGCCAAGCTTTGCAAAGGCTCACGGAAGAAGATCGAACTCTGAGAGTTGAGCGAAATCTACAGACGAGCGAATTGCTGATTTCCGGCTTAGGACAGGTTCACTTTGATGTTGCCATGGAAAAACTTAAAACTCGATTTGGAGTTGAAGTGGATGTAAAGGCTCCGCAAATTCCTTACCGTGAAACGATAAAAGGGACCACCAAGGTACAAGGGAGGTATAAAAAACAAACAGGTGGAAAAGGTCAGTTTGGTGACACCTGGATCGAAATTTCTCCTCTGAAAAGAGGTGAAGGTTTCGTGTTTGAAGATAAAATAGTGGGTGGGGCGATTCCTAAAACTTATATACCGGCTGTAGAAAAGGGTATTGAGGAAGCGATGGCTAATGGAGTAATCGCTCATTTTCCTATGGTCGATGTGAAAGTTAAGCTTTACGACGGCTCCTACCACAATGTTGATTCTTCAGAAATGGCGTTTAAAATTGCAGGTTCTTTGGGGTTTAAACAGGGAATACCGGATTGTAAACCTACTCTCATTGAGCCGGTTATGAATATGGAGATTGTGGTTCCCAACGATCATGTGGGAGATGTTATGGGAGACTTGAATGCCAAGCGCGGAAAAATCCAGGGGATTGATCCCGAGGAAGATAGCCAGACAATTCGCGCATATGTTCCCATGGCAGAGGTTTTGAATTATGCTGCAGATCTAACCTCTATTACGGGGGGTAGAGGGATGTTTGTTATGGAATTTGATCATTATGAAGATGTACCTGATAATTTGATGAAAAAAATAATTGATTCTGCAAATCAGGACTTTGAAGAGAAACATTAACTCTATAAAGAAGACTAAGCGAGGTAGTGATATTGAAAAAAGCAGATTCAAATGAAACCCTTGTTAAGGCGGATATCGTTGATCTTGTCTATGGAAAAGTCGGATTCACCCGGCAAGAAGCGGCTGAATCTGTAGATATTTTATTTGAAGAAATCAAAAGTCGTCTGGCGCAAGGAGAAAATGTTCGGATCTCAAGATTCGCCAGTTTTATTTTGAAAAAAAAAAAATGCACGCAATGCGCGCAACCCCAAGACGGGGGAGTCGATAAGGATCAATCCTCGTACTGTTTTGACATTCAAACCCAGCAAACAATTACTAGCTTCTACAAACCGGGATACCCATGAAAATTCCTCCAATTCCTGATAAGTTATTTTTTAAAATAGGCGAAGTCGCTGATCTTACGAGTGTAGAGCAACATGTACTCAGGTATTGGGAGGATGAAATAGAATCTCTCAAGCCCAAAAAGAACAAATCGGGGCAGCGGCTATATCAAAAAAGAGATGTTGAACTGATTTTTGATATCAAGCAACTACTGTATGCAGAAAAGTTCACAGTTGCCGGTGCCAGAAAGAAATTAAAACAAAACAAGAAAAAGGAAACTCAGTTGGATATTGCTTTTGACCGTGAAGGTTTCGTTGAGTGGAAAGAGGAGATAAAGCAGGACTTGGAATCTATTTTAATCACTCTTGATAATAAATAGGGTGTGGGTAAAAGAAAAACATCCCTGACCTTTTGATCAGGGATGTTTGATCTTGTTTTAAGCGAAAGCTTTTTTTGCTACATCCACTAGAGCATCCACGGTTCGACAACCCAATAAATCGGCATCTTCCCTAGCTACTTCTTCTCCGCTTGCATCTACAGCGATTATTGCACGATTAAGATAGCGGCTCTTTACACCTTCTAAGGTCAGCTTATTCGCATTGCCAAATTCCTGACTTACATCTTGTAGCAGGTTAGGCAAGCCTCTTCCCGCATTGGATAAAATATCTGTTCCAACAACGACAATTACTTCATCGACGCCAGCTGCTTTAAATTTATCATCATTGTCTTTAACCAGGTCGAATTCTTTATTGCAGAAACCACCTGCGCCCGGCAGAGTAATAATAAGTCTCTTACCCTTATAGTCATCAATAGATAATTCCTGCTCTATCGGTGTGGTTGCCGCTTTTTCAACAGACCATTCCGGATTTAATTTAATCATTTTTACATTACTGCCAGACAACTTTGCCATGTAGAAACCTCCTATTTTAGGGTTTTTGTAGAGACTTTTATTAGATGTGCTACCGTCTATAAAGATGCAGAAATTGTACGAAAAAAATCAACCGCAAGTAATTTAAATGTTGAAATTATTGACTAAACTGTCCTGCCCCATTAAGTTGTACCACTTTTTAAGTTAGTATTTCTATTTTTGGTTTTATCGTTAAAGGAGCTGGAGGTTGATAGTTCAGTGAACTGTGCGATCGGAATTGGTTATATTCTTTCCTCCACTGTTCGATCAATACTTTAGCCTCCAGCAATGTTGTAAAGATTTCTCCATTCAATAGTTCATCTCTGAGCTTTCCATGAGAGTCAAGCATTCCCTTGTATACTCATCAATCAACGTCAAAATCC
>CALJGH010000107.1 GCA_938073925.1 uncultured Nitrospinaceae bacterium | reverse complement strand
TCACCTACATCTGTATTACAATCTCGATTTAAAATATTATGTCCTACTGCGCACACAACATTTTGCTTTTTAAAACCCCAAAAAATTCTTACCGACACATTACAAGTTGGGAATAATGTATATATTAAAAATCTGTTTCCTGTTGGGACTTCGTCAAAATTTCTTTGATCAGTTACAACAACATTTTTTTCTAGTCGAGAACAATTTTTCAAATGATTAGTGAATTCCTCATTATGTTTAAAGTACATTTCTGTACGTTCTTTTACATCTTCAAATTCTAAAATCTCCTTAACATCATGCTTCCCGATCCAATCTGTCATGTTCATCATAAGTTGATAATTGCTAATTTTAAAGTCTTTGTGCTTTCCTAAACCAGTTCGAGAATCAAGGATAAATCCAAGCAATATCCATCCTGTGGGATTGGCAATCTGGTCCATTGTCAAACTAGCACTATCTATTGCGTCTACATCATTTAATAGCTTTTCAAATCTTTCTAGTTTTTTCTTTCCCTCATAATAGTTATAGATCACTCTTGCAGCACTAGGTGCTATTTCAAGGGCCCCTTTAAAATTTTTTATATTTTCAGTTCTGGTAGCCTCACTACTATGATGGTCAAACCACATTCCGCAACGAGGATCATAAGGTATATTTGCGAGAATATCTTCTTGGGTTATTTCAACTTTACCATCTTGGACATCCTTTGGATGCACAAAGGTTATTTCATCAATGCTTTCAACCTCTTTAAGCAATACAGCAGAAACTAAACCATCCATATCGGAACGGGTTACAACTCGCATAGATACCTCCATTACATAATCATTTGTATAAGGCTACTGCCAGAAAAAAATCATGAATATTTATAAAGAATATAGCATAAAGATAGTTCCGAGGAAACTTTCGAACCTCAAAGGAACGCCGAATAATAATGTTCCCATAATCATCATTTGACTATCATTCGTCCTTGTGTCCCGCCAACTCTTTCACGTTATAAGACCAACTCCTGATTAATTTAGTTTTTAACAGAAGTCATGCCTTAGATCGTGAAAATGTAAATCAAGTTATCCAGTTTCAACAAAATCAAAATTGCTTAACTTGAACTTGATATTTATTTAGCGAAGGACTATAAACCGAATGTGTCTCTATCTAAATAAAACTCTTGGTATGTATTCGTGTGAAGACTTGCAATTTCAGTTAAGGGAAAGAAGGTGGAGGAAAAATGCTAATTATAAAACTTGTAGCCTTTTTTTCAGGGGCGGTCCTTATGGGATTAGAAATTGTTGGGAGTAGGGTTTTAGCACCCTTTTTTGGAAATTCGATTTTTGTCTGGGCAAGTCTAATCTCAGTGTTCTTAACCGCCTTGACCTTGGGGTATTTTTGGGGAGGAAAACTGGCGGACAAGTATCCATTTTATAATTTTCTTTCTCTTTTAATTATAACCTCAGGAGTTTTTATTTTTATAATTCCATTTATTCAGGAACCAGTCAATGATCTGATTTTTCAAGCCGATTTTGGGCAAAAATTAAATCCCTTAATATCTGCAACAATTTTATTTCTTATTCCTAGTATATTAATAGGCGGAATTTCCCCGTTTGCCGTTAAAATGAGTGTGAAGTCGGTTGAAACCATTGGAAATGTTGCGGGAAATATTTATGCTATTTCAACCATTGGAAGTATATTTGGAACACTTTTTTGTTCTTTCTATCTAATTCCGGCAATTGGAACTAAATTAATAATTAATTTGTTAGGGTTAACCTTGCTAGCGTTAGGGGTAGTAGTAGTGCTTTACAACAAGTTATTACATAGAGCCTAAATTCTTGACCGGGAAAATTAATTAAATAATTTTAAGTCTTAGAAACTTATTGATTTTAGTACTTCTGAATTCACTTCATTTTTACTAAGGGCTTAACTGTTTCGCAAATAAAATTCTTTACATACATGAGAATTTTAGTCAGTCTTATAATCAAACCGGCAGTGAATCTATCAGGCAGATGTCTCTAGAAAACTTAATGGAGGGATTAAGGTCGCATAACTTGTAAGAAGATGATTGTCGAGCTTGTGGTCACTTGGTTCCGCAATTTAGGATTTATGCCTTAACCTTTCCGCTGGAAAAATGATGAATGATGTGAAACAAAAAATCATTAGTTTGTTCTCTTTGGTTGCGATTTTCTTTCCAAGCTTAGCCTTTTCTGTTCCCCCTTATTCAACAGAAATAAGGCATAAAATTCTAATAGAAAAAGAATCCATTTATAATCACATATTAGTGTACTACTCTGACCGCGATCGTTTAGTAATGGGTTTTAAAAGCAAAGGTACCATTTATACGGAAACTGAAGTAGACCTGAAAGATTTGACTAATTTAACAATTCAATACACCCGCCTTTTTATGGCCACCTTGTTGTTTTCCCCAGAGCCAAAGAATATTTTAATGATTGGATTGGGGGCGGGTGCAATGGCTCAATTTTTACAATATTATTATCCGAACATTAATATTGATTTGGTCGAAATTGATGGGGATGTTGTTGATATTGCCAAACAGCATTTTGCGTTAACAGAAACAAAAAATACTAAAGTTCATATTCAAGATGGTCGGGTTTTTGTAAAAAAGACAAAAAAGAAATATGACATTGTTTTTTTGGATGCTTTTAGGGGAAGCTTTGTGCCTTTCCACTTAAAAACAAAAGAATTTTATGAAGAAATTAAGAAAGTATTAACGCCGAATGGTGTTTTTGCATCAAATTTGTTTAAAAAATCTAAATTATACCCTTATGATCTTCAGACTTTTGGGGCAGTTTTCCAAAACCTTTACAGTTTTAATGGGGATGGAAATAGTATTTTAGTTGCGGTGCATAACGATGCCATAAAAGTAAATAAAGAACGCATTCTAGGGATAGCTAAAGATTTAATGAAAAAAAAGAAGTTTAATTTTGACTTTAAATATTTTGCCGATGCTTTCTCGCGTCCTCCCATCCCTGATAAATCAATAAAATATTTCACAGATGATTTTGCTCCAGTAAACTTTTTCAACGCTGTTGATGAGCGCAACGGCGAATGTTTTCTTTGTAAGTACGATACTCGAAATTAGTATCTCTTAGAGCACTTTTAAAAACTTGTTAAGTAGCTCGGCAAAAAAAACGTTTAACCAAATGAATAAAAAAACAAGTTGATTAAAGTTTATTGTGGTTTGGCTTTTCTAGTTTTATTTTTCTTTATGGTGCTTATTCCCTCTGATGCCTCTGCAATCGGTTTTAAAAATTATAGGGAATAACTGCGTCATGACATGGAAGAGAATTTAAATCGTTTGGAGCCAAAATTTGCCCTATTGGAGAGGAAAATGGCTATGGAATAAATTTTTGGAACCCCAAATTTATTCCAGGCCGCCAAAACTGTAAATTTTATCTTGCAAAAACCTTGGTTTCCCGATGATTAACTGTGAGGTGTTTAGAGAGAAAAATAACCCCTGGATGTCTAGGTTTTGGAAGGTAATCGCAAAAGCTATAGACAGGGTTGGAAGGAGGGGCTTTTTGAAAAAACATCCAACCATTGCCTAGGTTAAAGCCGACGGAAATACTTAGCGTAACTTAGAAATAATCTCTTCTAGTAGAAAACCTTTCCTATCTCTAGCTCCTTAGATAGACATCAAAAGTTTCTGACCTAAAGTCTAGCAAAACTCTTTGATCAATTTTATGAAACCATGTTTTTCTTTTGATGAATATTCTTGATAACGCCTTTCCTTGACTAATCTTCTTCAAAACACTCCCCTTTTTTTTAAAGAAAAAATAATCAAAATCTTTCTTAACTTTTTACCTTTTTTAGTCCACAATTGACCCGCTGTGATTATTTTCAGTGAGGATTAGTTTAAAAGAATACGATAGAGGAAACGATATCCATGAGTATATCATCCGACTCTACTGAAAGTCCCAAAGGGAATCTTCATGGGTTTAAAACCCATTTCAAAAACGATATCCTTTCTGGCTTTTTAGTTTTTCTTATTGCATTGCCGCTGTGCTTGGGAATTTCTCTGGCTTCAGGATATCCCGCAGTGGCCGGCATCTTTACTGCCATTGTTGGCGGTTTGGTTGCCACCTTCCTTAGCAATTCCGAGCTTACGATAAAGGGGCCTGCTGCTGGTTTGATTGTTATTGCATTAGGTTGCGTTCAGGATTTCGGCTTTACAGGAGGGGTGGACCCTGAGAAGGACTTTCAAGCCTACCGGTTAGCACTTGGCGTTGGGGTTGTGGCGGGTGTCTACCAAATCATACTCGGATTTTTTCGCGTAGGTATTCTTGTTAAACTTTTTCCGCATGCGGCGATTCACGGCTTACTGGCTTCTATTGGAATTATTATTATCGCAAAACAATTTCCGGTATTGTTGGGCTTAAGTTCACATGGTTCTCCTCTGGATTTACTCGCTAGTATTCCTTATTTTATAATAAACATGAATCCCCAAATAGCGTTTATTGGAATACTAAGTGTTATTATTGTTTTAAGTTATAGCTATATTAAAAACCCCACATTAAAACTTATTCCTGCCCCCATGTTGATGCTGCTCATAATTGTTCCTATGGAAACATTTTGGGGGATTGGAAGGGAGGGTGCTTATACCTTCAATAATCAAGTTTTCGAAGTAGGCCAAAAATTTTTAGTTAATGTGCCAACTAATTTGCTAAAGGCCGTGACTTTCCCTGATTTTTCAGGAGTAATAACGGAGACGGGAATTAAATATACGGTTTTATTTGCGATCATTGGAAGTTTGGAAGGCATTCTAAGTGCAAAGGCGATTGATGGAATTGATCCGTGGGAACGAAAAACAAATCTGGATCGAGACTTGATAGGCACTGGCATTGCGAACACCTTGTCGGCTTTCATTGGTGGGTTGCCTATGATTTCTGAAATAGTTCGAAGTAAAGCCAATATTGATAATGGAGCCCGAACTCGGTTTGCCAATTTTTATCACGGGATGTTTTTGCTCATCTTCGTTGCGCTGATTCCCGGAGTCATTAATCAAATCCCTCTGGCGGCTCTGGCGGCTTTATTGGTCATTACAGGATATCGTCTGGCCTCTCCTAATGAGTTTAAGTCTATATATCGCGAGGGAAAAGATCAATTTATAGTGTTTGTATCTACCATATTCGGCGTACTTGCTACGGATCTTTTAAAGGGATTAGCAATCGGAATTGGAGTCAGAATAGTCATCCATTTCATACGTGGAGGCTCAATTTTCAGATTAAATGCCAAGATTATTCCTGAAAGGGATCGGTCCATAACAATATTTTTGCGAGGTTCCATTATTTTCAGTTCATGGATTCCTCTACGAAAGCAACTTCAGCGTTTCTTGGACAATGGGAAACGGGTAACTTTGGATATTACGGAAACACAACTTGTGGACCGTAGAATCATGTCTAAGATTGATGAATGGAAAATAAAATTCAAGGAAAAGGGGCTTGAATTAAAAGTGCGAGCCCTAATGACATCCGTCGATGAGTGATTTCAATTTGCAATAAGTCAGCTTTTATTTTGCGAATTTTCTTCCTGCAACCGATCCAAAAGTTGGTTGAAACTTTCGGCCAGTGTTCCCAATTCATTTTGGGAGCCGACAGGTAGGCGTTTTCTTTTGGAGCTTCCATGCGCGAGTTCATCTGCGAGCCTACAAACATCCAGAATAGGCTCGCTAATCGAGCGAGTGATGTTTGCTCCCAACACTCCACTGAGTAAAGCCGCAGAAATAAACAATGCCACCAAAAGAACTATTAAGAAATGAGTTTTAGTGGAAATTTCTTCCACATCATTTTCCAGTAATTGTTCCTGAACTGTAGTCATTTCGTTCAAGAGTTGTTTAATTCGAAATGCTGCTGGAGCGGCTTCAACTTGTACCAAATGATTAGCTTGGTTCCATTCGTCTCCAGATCGAATTTTAATAATTTTTTCCAGTAAAGGACCGAATTGATTAAGTCCGTTTTGCAGGGATTCAAAAATCTTTAATTGTTCTTTGCTTAAGTTATTTTTATTTTTGGTCAATACTTCCATATACTCAGCATTTTTTTTCCAGATTTCCAGGGATTCTTTTTTGAACTCCTCCTTACCAGATAATAAAAATTCATCGGCTCTTTCCAAAGCCAAGCTGGTTGTGGTTTCTATATTTGCAAGAATTTCTACCTGTCTTTTATTTTTGTTGGTTGCTTTGTCTTTGATACCCAACTCGATCATTTGGGAGAGGGTAGACACAATAGATTTTTCTAAAGGTTCGGTTTGATTGAATAAAATCTTTTGTGCAGGCGAGTTTTCAGGAGTTTGTGCTATGTCTTCGATTTTCTGTTGAGCTGTTTTAAAGTTACTGATTTCTTTTTCAATAGATTTTAAGCGGATTTGATTTTCTGGGTTTGTCCATTTAGGAGCAAGCCCATGCATCAGCTTCAGAGATGGATTAATTTGTTCTTTCCAAGCAATGGATCTTTCCGTCTTAAACTTTTTATCACCTAGAAGAATCCATCCACGCAGAGAAGCCAGCGAGTGGTTGATACCATTCAACATCATAAGGCTGGCGTGAGCCGTGGGAGTTCGAAGCTCGACGACCCTTTTAGTGACTATTTCCATGGTTCTCACTTGTTGAATGGTGAGTAAAACCACACCCATCAAAATCAGGGTGATGACACCATAGCCGAGCCCCACTTTTTTACCTATTGTCATATCTTTAAAATTAAACATCAAAACCCTCTAAAATTAACGCCACAAACCCCTCGCAGAAGCGAAGTGATAAATATAAATAATATTATGATTTATTTTATAACATATAGCAAAACTTAAGGCTTGTACTGAAGAGATAGTTTTAGTTTTTTCCGATCCTTTTGCAATGTATTGAAAAAATGGATGCTTTTTGTTTTATAATAATCCGATATATTAATTTTAGTCCCATCCAATTTCTCTAAATTATGAGTCTCTTTTTTTCTGCATTTGCAAGTTTTATGTGGGGACCCTGGCTTCTTGTACTTTTATTAGGTACTGGGTTTTGGTTGACCATTCGGCTTCGTGGTATCCAGTTTCGTTCGCTTTTTTATGCTCTACGTCTGACTTTTTCCAAGGAGAGGGAGGGCGAGGGCGATATCTCTCACTTTGGTTCTTTGATGACAGCCTTGGCAGCAACAGTTGGAATTGGGAATATTGCCGGAGTCAGCACAGCGGTTGCACTGGGCGGTCCCGGTGCTATTTTTTGGATGTGGATAACCGGTTTAGTTGGAATGGCGACAAAATACAGCGAAGGTTTACTGGCAGTGAAGTTTCGTCGAATTAATGAAAAAGGCGAAATTTCGGGTGGCCCGATGTATTACCTTGAGGAAGGTCTGAATAAAAAATGGTTGGGAATGTGCTTCGCCGCGTTCGGAGCTTGTGCGGCTTTTGGTATCGGCAATATGGTGCAAGCGAATACCACTGCTATAGCAGTGAACGAGTCTACAGGTTTTAATAATGTGACAATAGGAATGCTTCTTGCGATTTTGACCGGGTTGGTGGTGATTGGAGGAATCAAACGCATTGCAGACGTGGCTTCTTATCTGGTTCCATTCATGGTCGCGATTTATTTTGCCGGCGCCTTGATCGTTATATTCCGTCACATAGATCAACTGTTCGCGGGATTGACTATGGTTTTCGACCATGCTTTTACAGGGACGGCTGCCACCGGCGGCTTTGTCGGTGCTACGTTAGCAAACGGCATTCGTTATGGCGTGGCCCGCGGACTTTTTTCCAACGAGTCGGGCATGGGAAGTGCGCCTATTGTTGCTGCTGCCGCAAGAACCAATCACCCTTGCAAACAGGCTCTGGTTTCCATGACCGGAACTTTTATTGACACGTTAATTGTTTGTTCCATCACAGCCATGGCGATCAGTTCAACCGGAGTATGGACTTCAGGCGAAACCGGTGTGGCGTTGACCATTCAAGCTTTTTCTGCCGGGCTTCCTGGACCATGGGGGCACTTGCTGGTCACTATGGGAATCATTATTTTTGCTTTTTCAACTATTCTTGCCTGGGAGTATTATGGCGAAAAATGTTTTGAATATCTTTTTGGCGAGAAATATATTTCGCTTTACCGCTACGTTTGGGTCTTTTTTGTTTTTATTGGTGCGCAAATTAAACTGGATATGGTCTGGAATATATCGGATGCGATGAATGCATTGATGGCGATTCCCAACCTGATTGGACTTATTTGTTTAAGTGGTCTTCTTGTTCGGGAAACCCGGTTGTATGAGGAGGGCGTTCAACAAGGTTCTATAAATAAATTTGATTGAAGATAAATTCAAAAAAATATCAATAGATGAATATGGGAAGTGGTAATCCGAGGAGGGTCCCCAAGATATAATGGTGAAAGCTTAATCTTGCCAAAGCTAAAGCATAGTTCAAAGCGGGAAGGGTTTGAAAAACCATTCGTATGCAAAGATGAATAATAAAAGCGAACCTATGATTAAAAGTTTTTTCTGAAGTTTCATGAACTTTGAAAAATTGTTTGCTTTAAAGCCAGAGTTCATTGCTGCGCTGAATATTTTTCAGTTTATAATAAAATGGATTTGATTTTACGAATTAAGGTGGGAAGTTATGTATGAATAACAATTGGCAATTGCCGGAAAATGACCCATGGTCTACTCCTTTTGCAGAATCTTTATTGCATCATCTTGAAATCCGCAAGGGAGATCAAGTTTTAGATATTGCATCTGGAGGCGGGATCCCGGCATTTTATCTGGCGGATCAGGTGGGACCCGAAGGTATGGTACTTGCCGTAGACATTCATCAAAGTCAGGTGTTGAGATCGCGAACCGTTCAAGGGGTTGAGTTGCCTTGGTTGCGCTTCGAGGTGGGAGACATGCGATTTTTACCTGCCGATCTACCTAAGTTCGATCGCATTACAGGCAATTTGTCTTTCATGTTTTTTCGCCCGAATCGATTTGAGGCTTTGCAAAATCTCATCCGTTTTTTGAAGCCAGGGGGTCAGATCGTTTTAACATTTCCTTCCCTCGGAACTTTTGATTCCTTATGGGATCAGGTGGATAAGGATATGGTTGCGCTAGGCTTAAAGGATGAAAGGAAAGCTCTGAACGAATATATTAATGAGAGACCCTCTGCTTCGCAGGCAGAAAAATGGTTGCAGGAGTTGGGCCTGGAAAAAGTGGCAGTGATTGAGCAGCCTCTTGAGATCCCCACGGGTTCTGGAATGAGTTTTCTAGAGCACCCGCTTTTGCGAGGAGGATTTTTGGATGATATTTATGAATGCTTTCAGGATCAGGATCAGGCAAATGAATTCATGAACAATCTCTCGCAAAAAACTTCAACTTTTACTCCGCTTTTTGCCCTCCGATGCGCAATATCTGGGTGGATGTCTGAATCCAGTTAAGATGCTTAAGAATAAGGGCGGGATGACGTTATGAATGAAGAGGAAAGAGCGGAGCTGAAACAAAAAATTATTGAAGAAATATCAACACAGAAGCATTTGATTCAAAGTTTCACCAAGACCTCTAAACCGGTTGCGCCTGATAATGCAATCGGTCGGCTGACCCGAATGGAAGCCATTAGCAGTCAGGGAATCAGCGAAGCTTCATTGAATTCCTCAAAAGTGAAACTGGAACAACTGAAAAAAGCACTGGAGAAAATTGACCTGCCCGAATTCGGTATTTGTATTCGGTGTGCTAATTCTATTCCACAGGGACGCATCATGTTAATGCCGGAAAGCGCTGTGTGCGTGGCCTGCGCAGAAAAATAACAAGCGGATTTTAAGTTGACGAGTTTAACTCAGAAAAGATTGCAAGAAAATCAAGAATTCCCTATCGCAAAAGCAAGGGAACTCGTTAAAGATTTATACCGGCCGAACCCCTGGATATACTGGGGTGATTTTCTAACCAGTGTGACACTGGGTTGGGGGGCATTTGTAACAACTCTGATGATGCCTGCATTTTCTTTGCAGCAAGGGTTGTGTTTTTTTATTGCCGTCCTAGCTCTTTATCGAGCGGTTTTGTTTATCCACGAAATTGCCCATTTTAAAAAAGGGGCTTTTTTGATGTTTCAGAAAGTGTGGAACCTTTTATGTGGTTTCCCGTTGATGGTTCCAATTTTTTTGTATCAGAGTGTCCACTTTGATCATCATAAACAAAATTTTTATGGCACTGACAAAGATGGGGAATATGTCCCTTTTGCATCAAAAGGGAGAGGACTCATTCTCTTGTACATTGGATTTTCATTTTTGATTCCGCTGATTTTTCTTTTTCGGTTTGCCGTGCTAACTCCTATTTCTTATTTCAGCTCTGGATTGAGAAAATTTGTGGATCAAAAAATGTCTTCATTAAATATTGATTTAAATTACCAGCGTCCGCAGCCTTCTTTGGGTCGCAACGAAGGGTGGAAATTACAAGAATTATGGGCAGGTATCTATGGAATAGGCTTTATTACCCTAGTAATTTTTAAAATTATGCCTGCAAAGGCCCTATTCATGTGGTACTGTTTAGGAGCTTCATTGTTTTTGGTAAATTCGGTTCGAACCTTGGCGGCCCATCATTATCGAAACGCTGAGGAAGGTGAACTGAGTTTTACCGATCAAATACTGGATTCCATCAATAATCCTGGAAACCGATGGATCACACCACTATGGGCTCCCGTAGGTCTCCGGTTTCATGCAACGCATCACCTGTTTCCCGATCTTCCTTATCATGTACTAGGAAAGGCGCATAATCGTTTGTTGGAAGATAATGGAATAAACTCTTTTTATGGAAAAACTGTTCAATCTGGATTGTGGCCCTCTCTGTGTCAGTTGTGGAAACAGGCGGGTTTTAATAATCTAAATAAAGGTGCAGAAATATGACCAAAGCTTTTTCGCTGCTCAATGAATTAGAAAGTCAGGATGCAGGTCCAGCTCATTTAAAAAGGAACAAGATTGTTTCCTTATTAAAAGAGAAATTTGACTTCGAAAATACGCACCTGAAATCTCCGAGTATTAAAGAGAAAGGCATCCTTGCCAAATGTTTTGGATACCTGGCACCAGAACAAGCTAAAGAATTGGGCATCTATCCCTATTTCAGGGAAATTGAAGAGATCGATGGTTGCAAGGTGGTCATTGATGGAAAAGAAGTGATATCGGTTTCTACGAATAATTACTTGGGGCTTGCACAAGAACCACGAGTTGTTGAGGCTGCAAGGGCGGCTGTGGAGAAATTTGGAATTGGTTGTACAGGAAGTCGCTTCTTGAACGGGACTTTCAATCTGCACAAAAACCTGGAACGAGAGATATCTTCTTTTTTAAACCGCGAAGACACGATTGTCATGTCTACGGGGTTCCAAGCTAATCAGGGAACCATTGCGTGTTTGCTTGGAAGGAGAGATGTTGCATTTTCTGACCGCGAAAACCATGCCAGTATTTATGAAGGTTGTGCGGTGGCTCCTGGGAAAACCATCCGCTACCAGCATAACGATATGGATCATCTGGAATATTGTTTAAAAAATCATTCGGATGTCGAAGGTAAATTGATTTTGACCGATACGGTTTTCAGTATGAGTGGGGACATTGCAAACCTGCCCGTAATTGTTAAGCTCGCTAAAGATTATGGCGCCACGGTGATGATTGATGAGGCGCACGGACTCGGCGTGATGGGGGAGCAGGGAAAAGGAGTCGCCAATTACTTTAACTTGGAAAATGAAATCGATTTATATATGGGAACTTTTTCAAAAAGTTTGGGTTCCATCGGTGGATTTATTTCTTCCAAGTCCAAAATTACCCAATACATCCGACACAAGGCTTCAGCATTTATTTTTACTGCGGCTTTGCCTCCTGCTTCGGTCGCAGGCGTTACGGCAGGTTTGGATATTATGATTAGTGAGCCGGAAAGAATCAATCGTTTGCGCGAAAATACTGCTTTTATTAAAAGAGGCTTTTTTGATATGGGATTTCAGGTGAACAACAATTCCATTCCAATTGTTCCTATTAAAATTGGTGAAGAAGCTTTGACCCTTTATTTGAACCGACTCCTTTTTGACGAAGGTGTTTTTGCCGGGGTTGCAGTTTCGCCGGTAGTCCCCCCCCTCAATGCCATGATACGGACCAGCTACACCTCTACGCATAAGCAAGAAGACCTTGAAAAAGTTCTCGGGTCTTTCAAAAAAGTGGGGATAAAACTGGGGATCATCTCCAAGGAATAATGAGCTTCAAAGTTGTCGAGGTAAAAAACTCATCAGAGCTGGACCGATTTATCCGCTTGTCATGGGAAATATATAAAGACTATCCCAATTGGGTCCCCCCTCTAGTTTCTGAGCGGAAAAAATTTCTCAATCCAAAAATCAATCCTTTCTTCGACCGTGCTGAGGTCAAACTTTTGCTTGTAGAGGATGAAAAAGGCGCTCCCTTGGGTCGGATAGCTCTAATCCACGACCATATTTATCAGGAAAGCTATTCAAAAAAGACGGGTATTTTGGGAATGTTTGAGACCGTTGATGATGAAAATGTATCGCGGTTGTTATTTGATAAGGCAAAATCCTGGTGTGAAGAGAAGGGATTTAGCAAACTCATTGGACCAATGAACTTATCGATTAATCACGAATGTGGTCTCATGATAGAAGGGTTTGATTTACCTCCTATGCTGGGCATTCCATACAACCCAGGGTATTACGAAAAGCATTTTCAGGGATGGGGGTTTAATAAGTCAAAAGATTTAGTTTCTTTTAGGTTGGATCTTACAAAAATTCCAGAATATCTTCAAAATGCAGCCCATAAATTGGAGAAAAGAGGACGATTTAAATTGCGTAATTTGAATCTTTCAAGTTTTGAGGAAGAGTTGAAAATTATCTGGGATATTTATAACTCCGCTTGGGATTTGAATTGGGGTTCTGTTCCCATGACCTATAAAGAATTTGCATATGCGGCAAGAGAAATGAGGTCTTTTGTTAACCCGGAATTTTGTCTGATCGCGGAAGTAAAAGGGAAACCCGTAGGTTTTTCCCTGGCCCTTCCAGATGTCAATCAGGTATTGATTAAGCTGGATGGTAAGCTTTTCCCATTTGGTTGGGCAAAGTTTTTATGGAATAAAAGTAAAATTGATTCCTATCGCGTCCTAACACTTGGGGTGAAGAAAAAATTCCGTGGATTGGGTATAGATGCTTATATGTATTATGAAACATATAAAAAATTTATAGAAAATGGTATTAAGTGGTGTGAGATGTCATGGATACTGGAAGATAACGCAGATATTATGGAGCCCATGTTTAAAATAGGAGGAACCCTTTATAAAAGACACCGCATCTATGAACGATCTTTCTCACCTTAAAGGCACAACGGTACTAGTTACTGGGGCGAATGGTTTTATTGGAAGCCATTTGGTTGATAGCTTGTTGTCTTTGGATTGTAATGTCCACTGTCTGGTTCGTAACTCATCAAATTTAAGATGGCTTTCGTCATCCAAGATACAATTTCATTATGTTGATCTGGCGGACCCCGATTTTAAAATCCCTAACCTTCCGAGTATAGGCTTTGTCTTTCATTGCGCGGGTCTCACCAAGGCAAGGAACCGGGATGAGTATTTTGATATCAATTCCAGAGTTTGTACGACTTTATATGAACAGTGTTTTGCTTATAAAGAGAGTATTAAGGGAATCGTGCATTTGAGTAGCCTTGCCGCAGCAGGACCAGGTAAAGATGGGGTGTTGGTGGATGAGGCTACAACTCTGAATCCTATAACTTTCTATGGGCAATCCAAAAAGGCGGGAGAGGAAGTCGCTCTGAAGTATTCCGCATCTTTGCCGGTCAAGGTCATTCGTCCGCCGGTGGTCTACGGTCCTCGTGAGGAAAATTTATACACGTTTTTCAAATTGGTGAAAAAGGGCTGGGGATTGCAAATTGGCAGATCCTCAAAAAAACTTTCATTGATTTATGTTGCTGATCTGGTTCGGGCAATGATGGAGGTTTGTGACCCTCGCTTCTCGCAAAAGAAAACATATTTTGTTACAGATGGAGAAACCTACTCATGGCAAGAAGTTGCAAAAACTGCTGCTGATAAAATGAATGTTTCGATAAAAGCCCTGAAGATACCGGAAAGTATTTTGGTCCCCATCGCAATCTTTTTTGAGACTCTGGCGATATTCAGCGCAAAGCCGGCTTTATTTGATCGGCAACGGATGATTGATATCCGGCAAAGTTGTTGGACGGCTTCCTCTGAAAATTTTTTTCGCGATTTTGATTTTACTCCTCAGTTCAAACTGACTACGGGTCTGGCGTGTACACTAGATTGGTATGTGCAGCAGAAATGGTTGTAAGTAATGACAGATGAAAGCGACCACGCATTAAAAGATCTCGCTGAACCCGTTAATATATATATCCATGACCCAATTGCGAAGAGACTTGTAAGGGTCTTAAAAAATACATGTTTCACTCCCAATCAGGTGACTTATCTATCCGTTCTGGTGGGGTTTGTATCGGGCTATTCCTTCAGTCAGGGGACCTGGGTCTACAGCATCGCTGGTGGAATACTTCTTGAGCTAACTCTAATTCTTGATTGTGTTGATGGGCAATTAGCTAGAGCTAAAAATATGGCCAGTGATTGGGGGCGACTGATTGATGGCATTGCCGGATATTTTGCTTACTTGGCAGTGGTTTATGGAATTATTGCTGGTTACCCGGATTTCCAATCAGCGTTAATCGTCATAGCTGTCTTTACCGTTCTGCGCGCGATATCCTACGATTACTGCAAACAAACATTTGGCATGATGGTGCTGAAGGGGTTTGACGGAATGGACAGAGAAATTCAAAGCACTGTTGGGAAAATCGTTCAAAAATCATCAGCGGTATTGGTTGTTTATTTTTATTATATGCAAGTACAGCAATTAATTTTTAGAGGTAAGTGGGCAACACTTTCTGAACTAAGAAATAAAGGGCATGTTGCTAACGCAATTCTCGATCTCGATCAACGACAACAATATTTTAAGAAAGTCAGTGTTCTTCTTAAGGTTTGGCGGTGGAATGGGATCGACTTCCCATTATTTCTTATTGCTGTATTAGGGATCATATCTATGCCGGGCCAAAGCCTAAATTTCCTTGCGTATGGAATTACCCTTCAATTTTTATTCACATACTTTTTGCATATTTATTGGACCCGCAATCTTTAAAACTACAAGAGAATTGTAAATTGTATTCAAAAAATGGAGGGTTTATTTAGACAAATCACAAGATGTGCAAGGGAGAATTGTGTTCTGATGAGGTTTGATTTTTTATTGACTGCAACGCAACCGGGGCAATTTTAGTTGAATTTTCTTGCTCCCCCCCCCACTGGACTTCAAGCAGATACTTGGGGTCAATTTTTTATTGTTTTTAAGGATTAAGGTTAGTAGTATGCCAAATAATAATATAGATTTATTGTGAGGCATATGTTGCTCCTATTTGGAGTAACTTTAGTTTAAATAAGTTAAATATATTTGGAGTAACTTTAGTTTAAATAAGTTAAATAAATAGATTTTCACTGGCATACGGCAAGATGCACAAATTGGAGTTTGGGTTATGAATCATTATTACTGTGGTAAAAAAAATAGCCTTAAAGTATTTGGAATCGTTCTATTTTTGGCGCTTTTTTCTCCTTACGTAGTTAATGCCTCGGATGAGATGGTCAAGGAAGAAAAAAAGGAAATGGCGATCAAGTT
>CALJGH010000106.1 GCA_938073925.1 uncultured Nitrospinaceae bacterium | reverse complement strand
ATTTGGGGTCCTCATGAAAACTGCATCTATGCGGTTGGGATCGGCGGGGTGGTTCTTTCCTATCAAGGTAAGGATTGGAAACAAGTCGATACTGGAAGTTATGATTCCTTGAACTCTGCGTATGGTTTCGATGAAAACAATGTTTTTCTTTATGGTGTGGGTGGCCGCATGATCTATTGGGATGGTGAAAAGTGGGACTACCGTGAGCCCAACACCATTCACGATCTCTTTGGTATGTGGGGTGAAGATATAAACCACCTCTATACGGTAGGAGGGGAAGGGGTCTTCCGTTTTTATGATGGGAAAGAGTTCAAGCGTAAAGATGAGTTGACCGAGGAGGAGATTTCACTTTTTGGTGTATGGGGTACGCGAACTGACAATGTTTATATCTGTGGTTCGCATGGAACCCTTTTACATTTTAATGGGGAAGAATGGAAAACTATGGAATCTGGTACGGAAGAATATCTTCTCAGTATCTGGGGAACTTCGGATAATAATATCTTTGCTGTTGGAGATAACTCCACAATTCTGCATTATGATGGCAAAGCGTGGTCGCGTGTAGAGCCTCTAAAGGAAGAATATTTTACAAAGGTAAGAGGATTAGGAGAAGATTCTGTTTATGTTGCAGGAGAAAACGGCACAGTGCTTCGATATGATGGAACTAAATGGAACGATATGTCCCTATAAATTTTTATTACCCCTGGAGTTTTTATGTCTGAATTGACGAGCAATCATCTCCTTTCAATTTTTGGATTGGATGAAAACAATATTTTTGTAGGCGGGGCGGATGGAACGATGCTGCATTATGATGGCAGCGCATGGTCGTCCATGGAAACCGATGGTCGCTGGACCTTCAAGAATATTTGGGGTAGCGCGCCAGACAACGTTTTCGCTGTTGTCACCGATGGTAGAATTCTCCATTACGACGGGAAAATCTGGTCTACTGTGGAAACCGAAAAACTTCCACCGATGACAGGTATTTTTGGCTTGGCCTCCGATGAAATTTATGCCTGTTCACGGCTAGGCAAAATTCTTCGATACGATGGCAGTAGTTGGAAGTACACGCAAACGGGAACCGATACCGATATAACACGGCTTTGGGGATGCAAAGAAGGCGGAATGTTGGCTGTTGGATACGATGGAATGGTGTTGAAACAGGATGGCGAAAAATGGCATAGGATGGCTTTCAACTCCAGTGCAGAATTTTACGGTGTTTATGGATTTGCTCCCGATAATGTTTATTTGGTCGGTTCTGAGGGAGCTATTTATCATTACAACGGTGCCAAATTCACTGAAATGCCGTCGCAGACGATGGAATTTTTTCTTGATGTCTGGGGGCCTTCAGAGGAAATGGTTTTTGCCGTAGGCGATGAAGGCATGATCCTTTACCTAGATGGCGATCAATGGACTCGAATCGAATCCAATACTAAAGAATATTTTTCCTCTATATGGGGAAGCTCCGATGAGAATATTTATGCGGTGGGCGACAATGGCTTGATCCAGCATTGGAATGGAGAAGACTGGAAGGCAGTTGAAGGATGAGTGCTCTATAATATCTATAATGAACTTTGCTCCGTCGGGGCAAGGCCCCCCAAACTGCTTGACACCTCCTTTAGGCCGATGTTAAGGTTCTAACTCTTTGATATTATTCTGTTTTATCCTATAAATATTCAACATCCCAATGACTAAAAGGATATGGGATTCCTTTTTTCTTATTGTTGAATTTTGTTATCAAAAATTATTTGTTTTTGAGTGTTATTAAAAAATGTTCAAACCTTCTTTAGAAGAATTTAAAGAGTTATCGAAGTCTGGCAACCTGATCCCCGTCTATAAGGAGATTCTGGCGGATCTGGATACACCTGTCTCTGCCTATATGAAGATCAGTGGCGGCGAATATTCTTTTCTTTTGGAAAGCGTTGAGGGTGGAGAAAAATGGGCGCGTTATTCTTTCCTAGGGTGCGATCCTGCTGTTGTGGTGACCAGTAAAGGTCGCAATATAACGATCAGTGAAAACGGAAAATCACAAGAGAAAAAAATTGAATCTGGAACTCCTCTGAGCGTAATAAAGGAAATATTGGCTCGCTACAATCCGGTGACTGTTCCCGGTCTGCCCAGGTTTTCAGGAGGTGCCGTGGGCTTCATTAGCTATGACATGGTGAGGTATTTTGAAAAACTTCCAGAGTATACGCTAGATGATCTTAACGTGCCAGACTCTCAGTTTATAATCACGGATACCATGCTGGTATTTGATAATGTTTCGCAAACTATCAAGATAGTCTCCAATGCCGTTGTTGAAGAAGAAAATCTGGAAGCTGTATATGAGCAAACTATAAAAAAAATCGGCCTTCTAGAAGCAAAGCTGAAAGCACCGCTGAAAGTTTCAACCCCAGAGAGTAAAGACGAGGTTGATTTGAAATTCGAGTCGAATTTTGAAAAAGAAAAATTCAAAGGAGCGGTGGACAAGGTTAAGCAATATATTAAGGAAGGTGATGCTATTCAGGTTGTGCTTTCACAGCGTTTAAACTTTAAGATTAAAAAGAATGCTTTTGATATTTATCGGGCTTTGAGAACGATAAACCCTTCCCCATATATGTATTTCCTTAAGTTCGGGGATATGGAAGTAGTAGGCTCATCGCCGGAGATTTTAGTGAGATTGGAAGAGGGAAAAATCGAAGTGAGACCTATCGCTGGAACTCGAAAGCGCGGTAATAATGAAGAAGAAGATTTGGCATTGGAAAAAGACCTGTTGCAGGATGAAAAAGAACTGGCTGAACATATTATGTTAGTAGACTTGGGTCGAAACGATCTGGGGCGGGTGGCCAAAGTAAGCACCGTAGAGGTTAACGAAAGTTTTACTGTCGAACGTTACTCTCACGTCATGCATATTGTCTCGAATGTTCGCGGTGTCTTAAAAGAAGGGTTAGACTGTTTTGACCTTTTGGAAGCGACCTTTCCAGCTGGCACCGTTTCCGGTGCTCCTAAAATTCGTGCTATGGAAATAATTGATGAGTTAGAGCCAACCAGGCGTGGGCTTTATGCCGGGACGGTTGGCTATATCGGGTTTTCAGGAAATATGGATACCGCCATCGCCATTCGAACCCTCATCGTTAAAGATCAAATGGCTTATCTGGGTGTTGGAGCAGGCATTGTTGCCGACTCGGTTCCTGAAAGTGAATTTGAAGAAACGATGAATAAGGGACGCGCTTTACTCAAAGCTGTAGAAGTTGCAGAGAAAGGATGGGTCGCATGATTTTGATGATCGATAATTACGACTCGTTTACCTACAACATCGTGCAATACATGGGGGAGTTGGGTGCTGATATGCGGGTAGAACGCAACGACCAGATTTCTATTGAGGAAATAGAGGCCTTGAATCCAAAAAAAATTGTTATCTCTCCAGGGCCTTGCACACCTGATAAGGCCGGGGTCTC
>CALJGH010000105.1 GCA_938073925.1 uncultured Nitrospinaceae bacterium | reverse complement strand
CCTCCGCACAGGGCTCTCTTTATACCAGAATCCCATCCCTAAATTTCAGTTTATATCGCCTTATATAACCGCTAAAATAAGAACATAACTTTAAATAGGAAAACTTTGTTCACACAAGCACAGAATCAAATTATCTACCTTATGTTTTTGAATGGTCTGCTTTTTCTGGGACTTAACTTTGTTGCCTATTCAATAATTTTTCCCGGCCCAAAAGGTTCCAAACGTATGGGCTATATGTTTATCACCTGCGGTCTACTCGCTTATCTCGTGCAACAACTCCACCAGGGTATGATCGCTCTCGATTACCCACAAGAAAAAGTAAGCGGATTAATTTTAAGTGGTTTTGTGATACCCATTTTTTTCGTATCTCTATTTTATTATCGAATCAAACGGAACCGAATAGAAAAAAAGACAAAAATTGAGGAAAACAATGATTGACCTTAGAAGTGATACGCTCACTAACCCAACCCAATCCATGCGCGACGCTATGGCAACTGCTGAAGTTGGAGATGATGTGTTTCAAGAAGACCCCACCGTCCAAAAACTTGAAACTTTATCCGCAGAAATAATGGGCAAAGAGGCCGCCCTTTTTGTTCCCAGTGGCTGCATGGGTAACTTGATAAGCATACTCAGCCACTGTGGCAGAGGCGATGAAATCTTACTGGGTGATAGAAGCCATATCTCCCTTTATGAGGTGGGGGGAGTTGCCGCATTGGGAGGCGTTCATCCACGCCCCCTTCCCAACAACAATGATGGCACGATCTCTATCGACCTGCTGGAAAAAGGCATCCGTCATTCTGATATACACTGCCCCCCAACCCGTCTGATTTGTTTAGAAAATACACACAACTTTTGCCAAGGGTCGCCGATTACTCCCGAGTACATGACTGAGGTTAGGAAAATCGCAAACAAATTTGAACTCAAAATTCATCTCGATGGGGCAAGAATCTTTAATGCCGCAGTTGCTCTTGGAGTCCCTGTTGCTAAACTAACTGAAAAAGTAGACTCAGTAATGTTTTGTCTTTCAAAAGGACTTTCTGCACCGGTAGGTTCTCTAGTATGCGGATCATCCGAGTTTATTGTTAAAGCAAGAAAAGCCAGAAAAATGGTGGGTGGAGGAATGAGGCAGGTAGGCCATATTGCCGCCGCAGGACTGATTGCTATTACTGAGCAGGTAGACCGACTTCAAGAAGACCACGATAACGCAAAATTTCTCGCCAGCCAACTTTCTGACCTAGATGGGATTGAAGTGGACGTTACCCGAATTAAAACCAATATCATTTTCTTCAAATTGACTGGAATAGACGGAGAAGTCCTTCTCAATCAGTTAGAACAAAATCAAATCAAAATTTTGATGACCGATGCAGACGTTTTCCGTGCTGTCTTACACCGCGAGGTTTCCAAGGAACAAGTTCAAACAGTCGTTAAGACCTTCCAATCCATATTGGGGAAACAATGATATTTGACAGTTTTGCAGATTGCTCTATAATTAAGATTAAATTTTAACCAACAGGACAATCATGATAGAACTGGAAATGCAGGACAGAATGGAATTGGTGAAAGAGGCACAGGATGTCGTAAAAAGTCGATATCTTTTATGTATTTTGGTCACTCAGCGTATTCACCAATTGGAAAATGGAGCACAACCCACCATCGAAGTGGATCCCGATGACCTTACTAATCCAAAAATATTTTTTGAATTAGCCTTAAGAGAAATTATCGAAGGCAATATGGATATGGAACAGGTTACCGAAGAAGAATAATATCCGGGCCTCGCCCGGTGGAAGTTGGACAACCTCCCCTAAACTTACAAATAAGTACATCCTTCACTACTAATTATTAGAACTGCTTTGCCAGCTAGAAGGCTAACCTGCCAAGTTTATATCTCGCAATTTAATAAGATCAATACTTCTGGACAACTTATCCCTTTCCCTGCCTATTAATCTCTATAAACTATGAAGGGTTAAAACTCTCTTATTATGCTCTTCTAAATTTATCATTTCGAAGTAAAGCAATACTCTTGCCCCAATCCCTAAACCAAAAAAGTACAAAAAAAAACCCGCCGGAAATCCGGCGGGCTTTCTTATAAAACATCTAATGACTACTTAGGAAGCTCGTCACGACGCATTTTCCCTTCGTCATACATTTTACGTGTACGCTTGGTCATCCATACCAACCACCCTTGAAAGCAGACGAAAATCGCTGCAATAATCGGAGGCATGTAGTACAAAGACGCAGGCAATGCTGGTTTCAAAATGGTGTAATACCAAGTAGAGATGGCCATATGCTCATCATGCTCTTTATCTCTACCCGACCATTGAAAGAAACTGACAGGAATGAATTGTTCAGATGGAATCTGAACATCAAACTCACCTTCCGTCTTCAAAGCACGCTTGAACATGACTTTGACTCGTCCCTGATGGAAAATGGAATCAACAATTTCCACTTTACCTTCAGACTCTTTGTCAGCAACTGCGTCAAAACCATTAGCAACGTATTCTTTAACGTTTACATCCAATTGATAACCTTTTTCATTCGGTGCATTGGTCGCATTATAATCTTTGGCCATAAAACTGGCTTTCCAAACATCAACCGGTTTTTTGGAATCACCATAGATAAAATACGGTTTTTCTGCTCCAAATAAGTCCTGCAACTTTGCTGGCCACTGAATGGCTACTGCATCGGGAAACTCAGGGTCTTGTGACATAAATCTGGTGTCATATTCCACTAAGTAATAAACCGCTTGCTCTTCAGCACTCCAGCGTGAACTTACATAAAGGTTATCTGCCTTTGGATCAAAGTTTCGTTTACCACGTGTAATTTGACCCGCCATTGCGATGTAATGCTTCTTTGGATTTTCCGCTTGCTCTTCAGACAAAGCTACTATTCTGTAATCAGTGTCTGGAGAAGCCCAGCTAGGATCATCAATTTTAGGAACTACATTCCCTTCCGTATAAACAGATTGAATCAAGAAGTCAGGAACAGGCTTATTTGTTAATTTATCAATGTTCTTTCTAGGACAAAGAGAATTAACAAATGCAGCCACTTGCCATCTTTCAGGTCCAGTCAACTGCTCACGAAAGTTAGGCATTGGTGTACCATTCAAACCAGTAGATATAGTACGAGCTATAACGAATGGATCGTATGGCTCACGTCGAGCTCCACGATGATTCCAGCATTGTTGCCAGTTTGCAGCAACTATTGGAAAACCCCAATCATCTTTCATAGTTGGGTTACCGTCACCACGGCCTTCACCACCATGACATTCCCAACACTTATTTTTCATAAAGAGCTCTTTACCTGCATCAACATGCTCTTGAGGAATTCCTAGATGATAAGGACCTGCAGTTTTAGCCCAAGGTGGATCACCAAGTGGTCCTTTTCCTACATCAGCACCAATACCTGGCCGTGAGCTTGCGGAAGTAGCCGATCCACCAATTACATTATTAACTTCCTCATCTTCATCGTCCCACTCGCGATCCTGTACCAAACTTTTTACGAACTGGACTACCGCTAGTATTTCATCTTCAGATAAAAATTCACCCCAAGCTGGCATTGCAGAGCCTTGAAGTCCATTTTTAAGGGTATTTACTAGATTTATATCCAAAGGTAATTCACCCGAATCCGTCCAGCGGATTTTAAAAGTTCCTTGGATAAAATTTCGGGGTCGAGTGAACAGTCGGTCCGCAGAAGGTCCATCACCGCCACCTTCAACACCGTGACACCAGACACAACGTTTGAAATATACCTTTTTTCCCTTTTCTAGCAGTTCTGTTTTGATCGGATCCGGCATGCCAGCCAAGGCTGTTCCCGGTACCACAATCAACACCACTGCGAGAAAAGATAAAAACAGGTG
>CALJGH010000104.1 GCA_938073925.1 uncultured Nitrospinaceae bacterium | reverse complement strand
TGAAGGCAAAACTTTTAATGTTACCTTAAGTGGCGGCATTGCTTGTTATTCTGCAGGCGGGAAAGGAACTCAGGATCTGGTGCACGCGGCAGACGTGGCGCTCTATCAGGCAAAAGAGAGTGGTTGAAGCCGAAACTTCATCGATGACTCAGAGAAGCGGCATTATTTGAGGATAGATATTTCAGAGGAAGTGCAAGTCCAATCTTTTACTGAAAACCTAGACCCAAAGGAACTGAATGCATAAGGGAAAAATGTCAGTTCGTCAGGAATCCTTTTTGAAAGCACCGTGGCTTTTAAAGTTGGTTCGCAAGTTCAAATTGCACTTTCCATTAAAGGTCAAGCAGATCCATTAACCCTTACTGCGCAGGTGGCAAGAGTAGAAAGTTTTGATTCGTATTTCGATATTGGAGTGGCTTTTTTGGATATGAATGATGCCGGGAAAAGTGAATTTTCTAAAACACTTTTAAAGCATCTTGGAATTTCGTAGGTTCAATCAAAGAAAGTCTATCAGTTTAATTCCGAACTGCTAAAATATTGAATGTATTCTGGGTCTTCAGGATTCGATTTGCCAACCAGGCGTTTATTCCAAATCGACGTGCACAATATTTATCTATATTCAAAATCGAACAATTCTCTCCCTTTAAAACTTTTTCAATACCCCTCGGGTCAATGCCTCCAAATTGGCGTTGGTAGTCAGAATGGTGATATTCGTCTTCTAGTAAAGGTATATTTCTCATCTTCATTTCCAGGCGGTAAGACTTTTCGTCTATCCAAGAAAGACTACGATGCAAAGCGTAGCGAAATGAAGAGGCTACCGGTTGCTTCAAAGGTTCAAAAAATATAATAATTTTTGTTCCCGTTTTGAGTCCCTGACAGGCTTTTTTTAAAACCATCTCATAATCAAAAAGATGATGCAACACTGCAGAAAAAATCACGAGATCAAAATTTTCTTGGTTTCTTTCAAAAAACTCTTCGGCATCACCAACAGTCAGGTGAGCGCGATTTTTTTCACTTTCTGAAACAGAATTCTTTAATACTTGGATCATCTCGTTGGAAAGGTCCAGACCTGTTACGTCAAAGCCTCTTCGCAAAAATCTTAAAAATAGATATCCGGTGCCGCATCCGAGATCAAGAACTTTTGCGTTTGCGTCCAAGTCGCAACAGATTTGGTCTAAATTTTTTTCAACAATCAAGTTCTGAAAAAAATTGGTTTGTTCTGGGTGGCGGGATAGGTACAACTGATTTTCAAGTGCGTGTACACGCCGGTTTTCTTCTAATACTTTTTCTTTGAGGAGAGTTGTCATTTTAGATGCGGCTAGATCGTTTCCTGAATTTCGTCAAAAAAGAAACGTTTTTCGGTTGTCGAAGTTTCGCATTCATTGCAATTCACACATACTTTTGGGTAGTCTCCGTTTTCGTGCTGATTACGTAGCGCTTTAATTTCCGAGTTATTCCATAAAGCGCTTACCCGGTCATTGTTGGCATTCCCTAATTTAAGAGTCGCGTTATAGTCAACGCAGCAGGGGATCACGGTGCCATCCCATAAAACAACCAGTTTGCCATAATCTTTGCCGAAAGGTTCGGGGCAAGGCTCGCTGCGTGGACTTTGAATGAGCTTCGGTTGTGTGCGAACATGATCGACAATGGTTTCCCAGTGCTCGATATATTCTTCAACATCCTCTTGAGTATCTTCCTCAACTGTAAAGACCACGCCCATACTCAGTTCAGGTCGTTTTGTCTCTTTAGCTTTTTTCAATCGGAGAATATTCTCTTTTATTTTTTTAAGTTCGACACCGCGAATCCTTTTAAAAGTATCTGCAGAACCATCTATGGAAAACCGAATAATGTTTAGTGGACTTTCAATAATTTTGTTGATCATCTTATCTGTCAATAAAGTTCCGTTGGTGTTCATGACAATATGTTTGACACCTGCCTGATGTGCGTAATCGAACATCTCAAAAATTTCTTTATGCAGTAAAGGCTCTCCCCAGTTATGCATGCATAGATGCTCAAGGTCGGGAGTGTCATCAATAACCTTTTTAAATAGTTTTAAATCCATAAACCCTTCGTCCCGCATCATGCCCTCTGTTACAAAACAAAAAGTGCAACGCAAATTGCAGGTATTGGTCGGTTCGATGATTAACGATGTGAGGGGTTTGATGCGCATTATTCGATAACCTTCTCAACAATATAGTCAGGACGTTCCTGGATTTGATGGTGCACGCGGCCCAAATACTCTCCCAAAAAACCAATGGACAATAACTGCACACCGGCAAAAAATGAAAACACTGCAAGTAAAACCACAAAACCTTCAATTAAAATTCCATTTACGATTCTTTGGAATAGCAAGAAGGCCATCATTAAAAACCCCAAGAAAGCACCAAACAATCCCATATAGGTTACCATGCGTAGTGGAAAGCTGGAGTACCCTGTTATCAGATCCCATGACAGTTTCAGCAAGTTGAGAATATTGTATTTGGTGTTCCCTCTTTTTCTTTCGTGATGCTCCACTTGAATTTCGATGCTGGGTAATCCCATCCAACTCATCAAAACAGCCATGTAGCGAGACCTGTCCTTACAAGCTTCAATCTTTTCTACTACGCTACGACGAATTGCACGGAACGAACTTAAATTCAATTTTACCGAATCCCCAAAAAGAGCTTGCCCGATCCTTAGCAAGCATTGGGAGCCGAGGACTCGCAATAGGCCATCTTGCCGTTTGCGCTGAACCGTGGTGACCATATCAATATCATCGGACATGGCATCAAGAAGTTTTGGGATCTCTTCAGGAGGATTTTGCAAGTCTGAATCCAATTGAACGATGATATCGCCTTTGCTGATTCTAAATCCGGCAAGCACCGCAGCCTGCTGCCCAAAATTTCGGGTAAGCTTTACAATACGCAATGCGCTTTCATCCATCTGAACCTGTTTTAACTTTTCGTGCGAGCCATCAGAGCTGCCATCATCTACAACCACAATTTCGTAGGATTGTTCCAATTTATCGCAGACAACCTTGAGCCGTGAAACTAACTCTTCAATAAGAGATACCTCATTGAAAACAGGAACGACAATTGAAATTTCTATTTGCTTATCCATAGCATTCATAAAGTTATTGGGCGCGTGAACAAGCCATCGCGGCCTCACGAACTCTTATCGCTTCAACTTCCGTGGCAGTCTGGCCAATATATTCTGATTGACAGCAGCCTAGGCAACCGGGAAATATTCCTTCTGCTTTTAATTTTTCACGGAATCCCTTGATGCGATCT
>CALJGH010000103.1 GCA_938073925.1 uncultured Nitrospinaceae bacterium | reverse complement strand
GAGAATTTTGGTTCATTGATTTCCCGAAACAATAGAATATTAACGGCTGAAAACCTTTTTCTCTAAGCCTTTTAGACAGCTAAGTACTTAAAGAAAGTAGAGAAATATCATACGGGTTGGGCAAAGTCAAGTAGACTTTAGAGGCTATAATCAATTGCGGGATTTGACTGCATGAAAAGGTGTAGATGAGCCAAATATGCTGGGGAGAAATAGAAGACTTACTCCTGATTGTCTTCAGAAATATCCAAGGGCATGATGGTGAGTGCAAACCCCATCGCGGTGCTGAGAACGGAAAGAAGCCCTACAAAAATCTGCGGCCATTCAGACTGAATATCTCTGACTGACCAGACAAACAAAAAGCCTCCAACAATCATCAGGAACACGCCGAGAACCCTGATTTTCCATCCGCTCATTTTTCTGTCCCGCCCCCTGCAAGGGCTTTCTTTTTCCTATCGATAAGTATTAGGTTCCGTACATAGATAATCGAGCCGAGACTTTGACCTACGATGAATACGGGGTCCTGACGATGAATGGCGTACGTTAATAGAACCATGGAACCACCTATGCTGCAATACCAGAAAGACAGAGGGATAGTGCTCTCGCCACGTTTTTCTGAAATGATCCATTGAATAATAAATCGAGCTCCAAAAAGAGCCTGTCCTACAAACCCGATTATCATCCATTGTGTTACGGTCATCTAATCCTCCTGAATAATATCATAATTAATATGTCTCTTTTTCATCCAGCGAATCGCCATCAAGTCATGTAGTGATGAGAAAAGCCGATTACGAATATTGTATTTCGATACCCCGTGAAGACGCGGTTGATGACTGACCTTCACCTGTGTTACGCGAAAGCCTTCCATTTTCATCAAGGTTGGGAAAAACCGGTGCATTCCTTTAAATAGTTTTACATTATCGAAACATTCTCTACGGAATGCTTTTAAAGAACATCCGGTGTCTGCGATTTCTTCCTGACTCAATCGGTTTCTCACGCCATTGCCAATTTTTGAAGAAATGCGTTTGATCCAAGGGTCGTTTCTTTTAAAACGCCAGCCGCAAACCACATCAAAGTTCTTCATTTCTTCAAGAAGTAGAGGGATGTCAGCAGGGTTGTTCTGCATGTCCGCATCCAAGGTGACAAAAATCTTGCCGCGCGCAGCTTTGAATCCAGCCGCAAAGGCTGCCGACTGGCCATGGTTATGGCCGAAGCGAATCAGCTTTAATCGAGGGTTACTTTTTTTAAGCGAGTCAATTATATGATGGCTGCCATCCAAACTGCCGTCGTCGATTAAAATTATTTCATAGCTGAGATTTAATTTGGCGAGTTCTGTTTCCAGCTTTTCTTCAAGCGGAACCAGGTTGTCGCGCTCAGTATATACTGGAATTACAATCGAAAGATCGAGGTCGGGAGTGGTCATGTTTAAGTAGTTTTTAAGAAGAGTATTCAGGCATAACTGGGATTTTGAGATTCTGCTGCTAACTGTCCGCAGGCCCCTAGAATATCAGTAGCGCGGTTTTGTCGAATGAAAGCAGAGAAGTTTTGCTCTATTAAATAATCTTGAAATTTGAACGTTTGCTTGTCCGGTGGCGGTCGGTACTCCGATGACTCGAACGAATTAAAAGGGATTAAGTTGATCTTGCAGGGAATCCCTTTCAGCCATTTAGCAAGTCGACGCGCATCGTCATCCGAATCATTGATGCCCTCAAGCAATACATACTCAATGGTGTGCCTGCGTTGCGGTTTTAACGGATAATTTTTAAGGCAATCCATTAAAACTTTAATGGGATATTTTTTATTTATCGGCATGATGCGGTCACGCGTTATATCATCCGAAGCATTGAGTGAGATGGCTAAATTTATATGAATATTTTCCTTTTGAAATTCATTGATCCGATCGACCAATCCTGATGTGGACACGGTTACTTTGCGTGTGGACATGCGCATGGCCTCCGGTGCAGTCATCAGACGTAAAGCATCAACGACTGGGCCGAGATTATCGAGAGGTTCACCCATCCCCATGAATACAACATTGGTGATGGCATCCTCTTTTCCGAGGTCTTCATTGACAGTCATGCATTGGCCGAGAATTTCTCCTGCTGTGAGGTTTCTCTTTAAACCCAGACTCGCTGTAAGACAGAACGAGCAATTTAGCCTACAACCTACCTGTGTTGATATGCACAAGGTCTTTCTTGAATCGGAAGGCATCCAAACACTTTCAACCAAGGCCCCATCATCGAGTCTCAATAAGTATTTGATGGAACCATCCTGCGAGTGCGTTTTATTTTGTACCTGCGGCAAAGAAAAATGAAAGCGGTCTGCCAATTGAGCTCGCATTACTTTCGAAATGTTGGACATTTCCGCAAAGTCTCGATAGCCGTAATGATAGACCCAGTTGAAGATCTGGTGAATACGATAAGGTTTCCAGTCCGGGAAGATTCCTCTTAAAGAGGCTTCCGGGGTGCCGATGAAATTTTGCGATGAGATTTTTGTGTCTTCAGTCATTATATAAAAAAATCAAAAATCTGGGAATGATTAGAAAACCACTAATAAAATGTTTTTTGTTGAGATATGGGTAAATTTTGCCGCTCCACAACTCTCGAACCTCTTTGACTGACTAAATATAACTCATTGAAAAACAATAAACTACCAAATTTAAGCCGGTAGGGAAGATTTTTCCTGATTGCAATGGACTTAAAAAAAGGCGATATTTTCATATCTCATTGATAAATAAAGTGTCTTAAAACTATTGAATTTTGGCACATTTCCTGTAATCCGGAGAACATATGCAGCTTACCGAATGCTTTAAAATATTACAGGTCGAGCCTGGGGCACCCTGGCAAGTGATTAAAAAGTCTTATTACAGTCTTGCTAAAAGTTTACACCCCGACATTAATCCACAAAGCCCAAATGCCGAATCGCAGTTTAAGGAAATCAATCAGGCGTTCCAGGTTTTGCGGTTGCATTTTAGTAGCTCGGATGAAAAGGCTCTGGTCAAGGTCGAGACAAAGACTTGGAGTTTTTTCTTGCAACGAATCACACGCAATCCCAAGCTGCAAAAATGGAAAGGCGACTGCGCGGCTTATCTTTGCCAATTGGACACTCGTGTTTTCCAATTGAATGTTTATAAAAAAATTCATGTTTCCACCTCCACCGCGCAATCGGGAGCGAGTATTTACTTGAAAGCCGGTAGTGAAAAATTTGAAATAAAAGTCCCTTCCGGAAGCTGGAATCAAATGTCCTTGTCTATTCCCGGTAAAGGGGAACCCAGCCTGTTCAGTAAAAGACGCGGTGATCTCATCCTCAATCTGCAAACCCCACGAATGGAATTGGTGAGTAAGGGTGCATCTTGCTTCTCTTATGACATGACAATAGATAAAGCCAGAATAGGTAGCGTAATGACCCTCAATTCTTCAGAAGGCCCTATCAAATTTGTATTGCCACGAAATACAGTGAATGGTCAAACCTTTTGCTTGAAGTCTCGAGCCGATAGCGAGAACAAGCATGTCCTTACGGTACGGTTGAACTGAAATTTCTTTAAGGATGAGTAATTAGAGTGTGAACCATCACGCCACCGCTCATAAACGCGATTATTAGCGTACAAAATACAAGACTTAATAAGGATGGAGGCGGCAGGTCCTGTTTTTTTCTAAGTAGCCACTTGCTACCGAGCGCCAACGAAGCCAGAGCTAGTAAAAGCGAAGCCCATGTGAGTTGCGAAATCTGACTACTGAAAACAATATGTTTGTTCATATTGCCGAGAATAGCGATCGTCCAGGCGAGCGGAGCTAAACAAAAAAGATAAGCTCCTAAAAGTATATTATTTTCTACAGTTTTGTATCGAGATATAAAACGCAAGCCGAGAAAAACCATTCCACTCATCATAATCCATGAGGTGAGATCGACTAAATCCTCTTTCTGCTTTTCTTCGCGGATATGTCGTAAAGCTCCCAGAACATATCGGGAAACTTCTTCGTCCTGCATTTCATAGAATCCGCCTTCTTTGGTATCAAATGCAAAAACACGGGCGGTAGTGGATTCTGCAGGCAGGGAAATAGCTCGATAGCCGTCTTTGTCCGCCCGCTCGATTTCCATGTACACGATTCCCGTGTGATATTGAAAGTTATATTTTTCAATCTCGAAGAGTTTGCCAGCGTATCTGTTGTTTTCCTGATAAAATTGATCCTGAATTTTCATCAGATCGAAAAGGGCTTGTCGAGCCTCAACATCTGAATCCAGCTCGAAAACATTAGAACAGGATGTCAGCAGGAGAAGCAGAGCTGTGCAAATGAATGATTGGAGTTTCGTGTTCATGCAATAAGAAATGCGATAAGAAAAAGGTAACCGTATAGCATAGGTTTTAAGGTCACACAAAAAGATTTTTTAATAATAGCATTTTGGAGCTTGTATGTTTAGTCAATTTAAGTTTGTAACGGGGAACCCCAATAAAGCGAAAGAAGCCGAGGATATTTTAGGGATCCCTTTGGAGCAGGTCGAAGTGGCTGACTTGTTTGAGATTCAAACCCAAGACCTTTATGAGTTGGTCTCCCACAAAGCACAACAGGCTTATGATGCGTTGCGTTGCCCAATATTGATAGAGGATTCCGGATTGGTTTTTCATGCTTGGAAGGGCTTGCCAGGTGCTCTGGTAAAATGGTTCGAAACAACCGTTGGCTGTGAGGGTATGTTAAAGATGCTGCAGTCCTTTGATGACCGAAGAGCAAGGGCGATTTGTTGCCTGGCTATTCATGATGGCAAAAACATTAAGATTGTACGAGGGGAAGTTGAAGGAACCATTGCCAACGAGATTCGTGGTGGTAATGGATTTGGTTGGGATGTCTTGTTCATTCCAGAAGGTCATGAAAAAACTTATGCTGAAATGAGTTCGACAGAAAAAAATGCGATATCGCATAGGAAGAGGGCGTTAGAAAAGCTAAAGGCACTACTTTAGAGCTAAATGGCCTTCAGTTTTGCGAAAAGCTGGCTGAAAGTGTTATGGAAGGTGGCTAACTTCCCATAAACGGTTTCCGCATCCTGCGGCGGTTTCTGGTTTATACGCTGATAATCTGCCGCCATTTCTTTCCAGTCGGATTGTTTTTCCATCCACCCGTTGTTGACTGCTGTTTCAAAACATTGCTCATCCGTTTGGCAGGGTAGGTTATTCGATTCAGCAAAGGCACGGAGGACTTTCAGGGTCATATCGTAGGTGTGGCCAAATCGTTGCAAGGCCGCCCCTTTGAAATAGTCACTTTGCTCCTGTTTGAGAACTTCATCCAGCCTTTGCAGGTTCCATTCAAAATGAGTCAGTAAAACCTGTAGCTCTGAGGGTACTTTCTTCAACATTTTTTTTGTGATGCTTTTTATGGTTGGAATTTCCTTTATAAACCCCAGTCTATGTCATAAAAAGTTTTTGTCCATTGCTTTTGTAATAAGTGAAATGATATTTTATAAAAATTATTACCCTATTAATTTTCGTTATGCTTGAATTCCCTGGATTGATATGAACACTGAAGACATAAATAATGATTTTGTAGATAACGGCGATGGAACGATTACCTCAAAAAAGCATGGATTGATGTGGACCAAAACAGATTCTATGAACGATTTGAAAAAATGGGTCAATTATCAGGAAAGTAAAGACTATGCGCGTGAGTTGAGTGAAAATAAATTTGCAGGTTATGATGATTGGCGTTTACCAGGTAAGGATGAAATGTCTACCTTTTATAACGAAGCTTTTACCAATACCGACCAATTTGGTAAGACGATTCATATCAGCAATAAATTTGCTCCCGGCGGCGGGTTTTCCATGGTTGCACAGCAGGTGAGAGGTAAAATGCGAACATGGGTTTTAAATATTAGAGATGGTGAGTTTACTCACCCTGAAGGACTCTGGACGATAACAGAAGCAGCAAGAGCGGTCCGCACTGTATAAATGCAACTCCCTCAATCCTTTTAATAATCGGGGCTAGGGGGGTTCTTAATAACACATGGTTCTACGATATGCGTTTGAACTGGAGATTGAAAAATGAGTGAGGAACTTTATTACCCTCCTGAATCGGTTTCATCCAAAGCTCACATAGCTAGTATGGAGCAATACCGTGAAATGTATGAACACTCGGTAAATTCTCCTGACGAATTCTGGGCAGAACAGGCAGAGCGTTTCTGCTGGTTCAAACGATGGGATCAAGTTCGGTCATACAATTATGATGTGACTCAGGGTGATATCCAAATCGAATGGTTTAAGGGCGGACAGTGCAATATCACCTCCAATTGTCTTGATCGCCATCTCGAAACAAGAGGTGGCCAGACCGCTATTTTATGGGAAGGCAATGAACCGGGGGAAAACAAAAGCCTGACTTATAGAGAGCTTCATCAAGAAGTTTGCAAGTTTGCCAATGTTTTGAAAAGTCACGGTGTCAAAAAGGGCGACCGTGTTTCTATTTATATGCCCATGGTTATCGAGCTGTCTATTGCCATGCTGGCCTGTGCACGGATAGGTGCTATTCACTCTATTGTGTTCGGTGGGTTTTCATCGACTGCATTGGCAGATCGTATTGTGGATTCCTCTTGCACGGTTGTTATAACCACCGATGGTGGGTTCCGAGGTGTTAAGGCGGTTCCCATAAAAGCAAATGCCGATGAAGCGATGACCCTTGCTGAAAAACAGGGGGTCCATGTCAAAACCTGTGTTGTGGTTCAGAGGGTTGGTGAAAAGGTTCCTGTTTTAATGAAGAATGGAAGGGACTTGTGGTGGCACGATGAAATGTCGAAGGCCGATCCCGTTTGTGAACCCGAAGTGATGGAGTCGGAAGACCCGCTGTTCATTCTTTACACTTCAGGTTCAACAGGAAAACCGAAAGGGGTTATGCACACGACTGCCGGTTATATGATTTATACGGCATTGACTCATCGGTATGTATTTGACTATCATCAAGGTGACATTTGGTGGTGCACAGCGGATATCGGATGGGTAACGGGTCACTCGTACATTGTTTACGGTCCTTTGGCGAATGGGGCGACGACAGTTATGTTTGAAGGAGTGCCGACTTATCCCGATGCAGGGCGGTTCTGGGATGTTGTTGACCGATTAAAAATCACGCAGTTTTATACCGCTCCCACAGCGATTCGCGCCCTTATGTCCTGTGGTGAGGATTTTCCGTCAAAATACGATCTTTCCACTTTACGAGTTCTTGGTTCGGTCGGCGAACCTATCAACCCTGAAGCCTGGCGTTGGTATCATAAAAATATTGGTAAGGGCAAATGTCCTATTGTCGATACCTGGTGGCAAACGGAGACAGGGGGAATTTTGATCACACCTTTACCGGGATGCACTCCTGCTAAACCGGGATCGGCAACGCTACCTTTTTTCGGAATTAAGCCTACGGTCATTGAAGCGGAAACCGGTAAGGTGATTGAAGGTAACGGGTTTACAGGTGTGTTGGCTTTATCAGAACCCTGGCCGGGTCAAATGCGGACGATCTATGGCGATCATGATAGATTCGAAGAAACCTATTTCAAACTTTATCCGAGATATTATTTTACCGGCGATGGATGTCGCCGTGATGAAGATGGTTATTACTGGATCACCGGTCGTGTTGATGATGTTATTAATG
>CALJGH010000102.1 GCA_938073925.1 uncultured Nitrospinaceae bacterium | reverse complement strand
TTAGAGTGAACAAAATGTATAATAAGCTATCAATTGATAGAAAGTGCATGTTACATTTCCCGATTCAATCAAGGTTGTCTTGGTCGGAAGGTTACGAATTATGAAATACGTTTATTATGGGTTTGGTGGTTTTATCGGTTTCATTTGCGGTGTCGCCATTAACCTTATTTTTTTATTTCTGGATAAGTCCGGGGTAAAATTTGTGGCCTATCTTAACAAAACCCTTGGTTTTTTTGGGGATTATATTCTTATGTTGATCGATGCGTTGCCCATACTGGGGGCCATGTTAGGAATTATTTTGATAAAATATCTGTTTGGTCGGGAATTAGAAGATGAGCGTGATGGATAAAGGTGTTTTGTAAGGGTGAAATAGGGCTCCTTGCCGGAGCGGGTTAGTGCTAAAATAGAAGTAGAGATTATTCTTTAAGGAATGTGAATGAATAAAAAATTCAATGATAATATACTGAAAGCCATGGAAGGGGCTCAGGATGCGGTTAAGGTTTGTAAACAGGCCATGATCGATGCCAACGATGAAAGTTGTCGTGCCATGTATTCCTCAATCTTGAAAGATTGCGAAAAGCATATTCAAATGCTTAAAGGGGAAATTGAGTTGCATAAAGTCCAGAAGAAATGGGAAGAGTAAATGCGTATTCTGATTGTTGAAGATGAAAAAAAAGTTGCCGCGTTTATTAAAAAGGGGTTGGAAGAAGAAACCTATGCGGTGGATATCGCCAGCGATGGCGAAGAAGGATTGCACCTCGGAGAACAAAACCCGTATGACTTGATCATACTCGATTTAATGCTCCCTAAGATTAACGGGTTGGATATTCTTTCCCGCTTGAGGTCGAAGAAAATTGATACCCCCATTTTGCTTCTTACCGCAAAAGATTCTGTTAATGATAAGGTCGAAGGGCTAAATCAGGGAGCTGATGATTATCTGACCAAACCTTTTGCTTTTTCCGAGCTTCTTGCGAGAATCCGGGTGCTGTTGCGAAGAGGAAAAGCCGAAACCAAAACCACATTGGAAATTGCGGATCTGACCCTTGACTTGGTCAGTCATAAAGTAAACCGAGGGGATGAAGAAATCGAGTTAACCGGAAAAGAATACAGTCTACTGGAATACTTTATGCGCAATCAGGAAAAGGTGCTGACGCGAACCATGATTGCCGAACATGTTTGGGACTATAATTTTGATACTTTTACAAATGTTATCGATGTTTATGTCAATCACCTTAGAAAGAAGATTGATAAGAATTTTCCCGCTAAACTCTTGCATACGTTACGGGGAGTTGGATATGTGATGAAAGTGTAATCATGGCTTTCAAATCTATTCGCTCCAGACTGACTGCTTGGTATGTCACGCTGCTTGCAATTATTCTGATTTTATTCAGCGTTCTCCTTAATTATTTTCTCGCCAAACGCCTTCATGAAAGTGTAGATAATTCCCTGACCGTATCCGCTACGGTCGTTGCTACTTCAGCAACTATGAGGTTGGGCAACTCGCCCTTGCCGGGGCTGAATCAACTCTTCGAACAGTTTATGAACCAGGGAAACCTTAATAAGTTTTACCGGATTTATGACGGATCGGGTAATGTCGGTTCCCGTTCCAAAAATATCAGTGCTTCGCAGTTCCCCTTGTCACAACAGGCCTACGCCGATGCTTTAGAAGGGAAGAACAGTTATGAAACCTTCACGGTAGGAGGACAGCAACCGATACGCGTAATCACCATGCCCATTCTTCTCGAAGGAAAACTGATCAATCTGGTTCAGGTAGGCACTTCTCTGGAAGCTGTTCAAGAAACTCTGAGGAATTTAAAAATATTTTTATTTACAGCTGTTCCTTCTGTTTTGATTTTGGCGGCGTTGTTCGCAAGATTTATGGCTAGGCGAGCTTTGAAACCCATTTCCAGAATCATCGATACGGCGAGAGAGATCGGTCAGGGGCAAGAGTTGAGTAAACGTATACCCGTGCTGAAAATAAAAGATGAACTGGGGCAATTGGCATTGACGTTTAACGAAATGATGAATCGATTGGAAAATTCGTTTGCTCAAATGCGTCAGTTCAGTAGCGATGCGTCTCATGAACTTAGAACTCCACTCACCGTGTTGAAAGGCCAGAATGAACTTATATTGAGCAAACAAAGAAAACCGGAGGAATATCAGGAAGTCATCTCCAGTAATTTGGAAGAGATCAATTATATGTCGAAAGTACTGGAAGACCTCTTTGTGCTTTCCAAATCCGACGAGAATCAAGTCAATCTCGATTATAAACCAGTTGACCTGAGAGCCTTGGTGGAAGAAGTCTGTAAGCACGCGGAGATTCTAGCCGAAGAAAAAAATATAAAAATTATAATTGCTTTTTTGGAGCCGATCGAGATCAAGGGAGATGAAGTGCGGTTGCGACAAATGGTCTGGAATGTTTTGCAGAATGGAATCAAATACACGCAACAGGGTGGAGAATTAAAAATATCGCTGCAAAATGAAGGTGATTTTGCATTATTGACTATTCAAGATACGGGGATAGGAATTCCTGAAGAAGATTTACCCCTTATTTTTAACCGTTTTTATCGAGTTGATAAAGCTCGTACTCGGGATGAAGGCGGTAGCGGATTGGGGTTGAGCATATGCAGGCAAATTGCCGAAGCGCATAAGGGAAAAATTGAAGTTGAAAGCAAGCTGGGAGTAGGAACCCGTTTTAAAATACGCCTGCCCAATTCAGCTTGTTAGAAAAAAGAGAACTGACTAGAGCCAAAGACTAATTTTAAATCAGAAGCGCTGATCTGTTGACGGGCTAACCGCTGGCCTCACGCTGAGTCATGGAGTTGGATGATGACGTTTTTCACTTGCGTGTAATTTTCGAGGGCGTGGATGCCCATTTCCCTACCAAAGGCAATAATAAAATAAAGGATTTTTTTATTACAAGGGGGGAAGTGTTTTAGGACTATAGGGTAAATAGGGTTGTTTGCTATAGGGCTGGCCTATGGCCGACGGTGGCTTGCTTCTATTGGATCCAGACCAGAGAACGGTATATCCAGGCTTTATCGCCGGTGCTGTCTTCTATGTACACCCAGTCTTTATTTGTTTTCAGGACTTTCATGGCAAAAAATTTATCCACAGGAGCCCAAGCCACTATTGGAAATTTTGTGCCAGGGCCTTCGCGTAAATTGGTTTTGTTATTTTTTATGACGGCGCATTTATATTTTTGGGTAGTAAGAGGAGCATGTACCCAGTAAATATCGCCATCAACATCTTGAATCCGCTTCCAGGCACCTTTTGTGCCTAGTTGTTTGAATGGCATATATTTGAAGACCTCCCATAGCTTTTCATGGTTAGTTCCTGGTCCTTTTCTTAAATTAGCTCTTTTATTTTTTATGCATAACGCTTCCGAATATTGTGGCATGAATATTGATATGGTGAAGCACAGTAGAAACAGGGGCAGTAGAAAGAAAAATTTTGTTTTGAAACGATTCATAATAAATGGGAGAATTAAGCAATTAAAGATCAGTATTGGGGAAGGCTTCCCCAATTGCGTTATCTTTAATTAGCATAACAAATAAATTATTCCACATCTTCTTTTTCTTTTCCGGCTTTACTAGCTTGATACAAATACTGACAATTTTACAGTTGCTTTTAGTATTGGCGATTATCATTTATTTGACCGCCAATATTATTTATCTGGTGCGATTGCCACCTTTAAGAAATCCTGTGGTTGACCCGCCGCGAATTTCGGTATGTGTTCCGGCCCGAAATGAAGAACGCGGTATCCGTGCATGTTTGCAATCCTTATTGAATCAAAACTACCCGAACTTCGAAGTAATTGCGGTTAACGACCACTCTTCTGATCGTACTGGGGAAATAATGTGCGACTTGGAAAAAGAAAATTCTCGTTTGAAGGTGTTGCAAGGGAAAGATTTACCCGAAGGGTGGCTGGGAAAGCCCTTCGCTCTTTATCAAGCTTTTAAAATAGCAGAAGGAGAATATCTGCTTTTTACCGATGCCGATCCAATTTTTGAATGTCATGCGTTGAATACGGGGGTGGGTGTCATGCGTGATCGGGAATTAGATATGTTGACACTTATGCCGAAGGCTGAGTTCGGCTCGTTTTGGGAGCGGGCGGTGCAACCTGTTATATTCGGATTCATCGCCTCATTGACGCGTTTTAAAAACGTCAATGACCAGGATCATGAAAGCGCGATGGGGTTCGGTGCGTTTCTGATGTTTCGCCGTAGTTCATACGAAAAAATTGGTGGACATGAAGCAGGTAAGGCCGATGTGTTGGAGGACGTGCTGATAGCAAAACGTGCCAAGAAGGCGGGACTCAAAATGCTTGTCGCAGATGCGAAACAGTTATTTTCTATTCGAATGTATTTTGGTCTCAAGGAAATATGGACAGGTTGGCGAAAGAATATGTTTCTTGCCATGAAACGGTCAGTGCTACTTGCTACCTGGCACGTTTCTATGGTTCTTGGTTTTTTGTTAACTCCGTATATTATTTTGGCTCTAAATATATTTTTACAAACAGGATGGTTGTGGATCGGAATGGCTTTGGCAGGGGTTGTTATGGTTACGACGGCGGCATACAAAACCTGTGATGAATTGGGGCTGCACCGAAACACCGCCGCCTTATTCCCCCTTGGCGCGATTGTCATGACGGCTATTATGCTAAATTCCATGCTTTATACTCTCGTACGGAAAAAAACCGAATGGAGAGGCAGAATATATCCTGCTTAGATAGAGGGGCAGTCCCTTTTCTTAATAACTTGAATCCCGGGAATAATTTTTTGATTTTTATATCTAATACAAATGGATAATTACCCTAGTCTATTTATCAAAACCGGTCTGATATATGTCTTGTTGGGTGCCGCTGGCCTGCGGGAATGAAATATCAATTCATTTTGAAGAACATCGGACTTTTAGGAATGGTTGCTCTGCCTGCCTTCAGTGGAGTAAAGAATATAACCAATTCCTACCGCACAGTTCACTGAACTATCAACCTCGAGCTCCTGTAACAATAAAACCAAAAATCGAAATACTAACTTAGAAAGTGGTACAACTTAATGGGGCAGGCCAACTATACCAAAGCTGTAATCTCTCCAATCATAGAGTAATTTCAAGAATGGAACCCCCCAAGAAGGCGATCAATCCTTTGCCTTTTGCCAATATTTTTCCAGCTCTTCCAGAGAAGTTTCTTTTAAAGTCTTGCCTCGTTTAGTAACTTCGGCTTCGATATACTGAAACCTTTTAATAAATTTGTTGTTGGTGGCGCGCAAGGCTTCTTCGGCATCTATTTTTTTGAATTTGGCGATATTGACGAGAACGAAAATGATATCCCCTAACTCTGAAGTCATATCTCTTTCTTTGCCTGAAAGAACGGCTTCTTTAAACTCAGCTACTTCTTCATCCAGCTTGTCAAACACATCATCGATTTTATCCCAGTCGAATCCTTGTTTAGCGGCTTTTTTTTGTAGTTTTTGTGCGCGTAATAATCCGGGAAGGTGAGGTGGAATACCGTCCAACACTGATTCCCTATTTGCTTTGCCTTTTTCTTTGCTTTTGATTTCTTCCCATTGTGTGACAACTTCTTCGGGGGTTTCCAGGTTCTCCTCTTTAAAGACATGTGGATGCCGATGCACCATCTTATGGCTTATGGATTCGACGACATCGGTTATGTTGAACTCGTTTTTGTTTTCAGAAATTTTTGCGTGGAATAAAACTTGGTAGAGCAAGTCCCCCAGTTCTTCTTTGATTTCTTCTGGGTTATTGTTGTCCAGAGCTTCAAGAGTTTCGTAAGCCTCTTCCACTAAATAGGGTTTCAAGGATTCCCGGGTTTGAACTTTATCCCAGGGACAACCATTTTCTCCCATCAGGGTGTCGACGATTTCAGTTAATTTTTTAAATGCAGTGCTCATTTTTTTATGCCATAAATTTGAGGATGACCGAATCGGCGAGGAACAATCCTTTCCTCGACAGGGCGATGCGGTTTTGGTTGAATGTGATCAGCTCTTGATTGAGTAGGGATTCGACGGCCTTCCCATAAACCTTTTGGAAGGAGACCTGGAAGCGATTCTCGAACACATCAATGGAAACACCTTTTAGAAGTCGCAAGCCCAGCATCAAAGTTTCTCCCATTGCTTGCAGGGGTTCGAGACGTTCACGTGTGTCGACTGCACTTGCCTTAGTCTCGATTTTACGAATGTATATCGAGGGCAGGTTTATGTTTTTAGATCTTTCTCCATTGAGATAAGAAGATGCCCCGGCTCCAACTCCGAGGTATTCGCCGTTGTTCCAGTAGTTGATATTGTGTTGCGATTCCATACCGGGTTTCGAAAAATTTGAAATTTCATATTGCGAATATCCGGCATCTTCTAGGACTTGAATTGTAGTTTCATACATTTCCAATTGGATGTCTTCGTGAGGTAGGCAGAGTTTGCCTTTCTCCTGGAGCTTAAAAAATGCGGTCGCAGGTTCGATGGTAAGGTTGTAGGTGGAAAGGTGATCGGGATTTTTAGCGGTGGCTTGCTTTAAATGCGATTGCCATTTTTCTATTGACTGGTCTGGCAGGGCGAACATGAGGTCCATCGACAGGTTTTCAAAATTTGCCGACCGCGCCCGATGTACGGTTGAGTGGATCTCTTCTTCGTTATGAACTCTTTCCAGTAATTGCAGTTCTTTTTCGTCGAACGATTGCACCCCGATACTGATGCGGTTGTATCCTGCCGCGTGAATTTCCTGTAATGTTTCAAGTTTAATGGTTGCTGGGTTGGCTTCGATAGTGATTTCGCAGTCAGAGGTCAGATTGAAACCTTGCCGAACGGTATCGAGTATTTTTTTCAGTTGAGAAGGAGGTAAAATAGTGGGTGTCCCTCCCCCCATAAAGACAGTGGGAACGTTATAGGTTTTTAAAGTGGTAGAATAAAATTTTAGCTCTTTCAGCAGGGCTTCGACATAGTGAAAGGACTCTACCTGGTTCTCAGGATGAGAGTTGAAATCGCAATAGCCACATTTATGCAGGCAATATGGAATGTGGAGGTATAATCCCAGGTTCATGGTAATATCATAGGAGTTGTTCCGGAAATCGGATTCATTCTTACACAGGAAAACTATATTTGTGGAAAATTTGTTAATTAAACTGTTGGACCGCTTGTGAGTCAGACTTCTTCTTTCAAGTCGGGTTATGCCAGCATCGTGGGTCGCCCTAATGTAGGTAAGTCTACCTTGCTGAACCGATTAGTAGCGCAAAAAGTAGCTGCGACATCCAATAGACCGCAGACCACGCGCAACAAAATCACCGGGGTGCTACACCTGCCCGATGCTCAGATCATTCTGGTCGATACTCCAGGCATTCATTCGAGTAAAAGAGCTTTAAATGAAATGATGGTGCAGGCTTCGTTAAGTACTTATGCCGATGTTGACTTGATTCTGGTTTTGATAGACGCGGTGGAAGGATTCAGGGATGAAGATGAATTTGTTTTAAAGTCTATGCAACATACTACGGCACCTAAAATTCTGGTGATCAATAAAATTGATTTGGTAGAAAAACCAAAGCTTCTCAGTTTAATTGCCGAGGCCCATGATAAATCTGTTTTTAAGGAGATCATTCCGGTTTCCGCCTTGAAAGATGATGGCATGGAACCTTTGAAGGAGTTGATCATTGGGTACCTTCCCGAAGGTCCAGAATACTTTCCAAAGGATATGATAACCGATTGTACCGAAAGCTTTTTGTTGGCAGAAATCATTCGTGAGAAGGTCTTGAGCCTGACTCGATTAGAAGTACCGCATTCGGTCGCTGTGGTTGTGGGAGGCATGGAGGAACAGGACAACGGTGTGGTAAGAATAGATGCCACGCTATACACGGAAAAAGCTTCGCAGAAAAAAATATTGATAGGGCAGGGCGGTAGTATGCTTAAATCCATAGGACGTATTGCTCGAATAGAAATTGAGAAACGTTTAGGGGCTAAAGTGTATCTAAAGATATTTGTAAAGGTAAAATCAAACTGGCGAGACCAGAAACAAGCAATTAAAGAGTTCGTTTATCCCTATGATTCATTATAAAACAGAAGAAGAAATTGAAGTAATGAGAGAATCCTGCCAGCTTGCGGCAGAAGTTCTTGTAATGATTGACCCCTATGTAAAGCCTGGTGTCACGACCGACAGGCTGAATCAGATTTGCCATGACTTTATCGTCTCTAAAGGGGCCATCCCATCGCCTCTGAATTATCGTGGCTTTCCGAAAAGCATTTGCTCTTCGGTTAACGAAGAAATTTGTCACGGCATCCCCTCTGAGCGAAAACTTAGAAACGGGGACATTGTCAATCTGGATATCACCACTTATTTTAAAGACTTTCATGGCGATACCAGCCGCACATTTTTTGTGGGTTCGCCTAGAAAAAAAGCTGAAAAGTTGGTTGAAGTTTGTAGAGAAGCTTTGCAACGAGGAATCGAAGTGGTCAAGCCTGGTGCGAGGCTTGGGGATATTGGTGCTACGATTCAGGGGTTGGCTGAAAGCCATGGTTATACCGTTGTCAGGGAATTTTGCGGTCACGGTATTGGCAACAATTTCCACGAAGAACCACAAATTTTACATTATGGAAATTTTGGAGAAGGACTGGAAATAAAAAAAGGCATGGTGTTTACCATTGAGCCAATGATCAATTTAGGAAAGCCTGACTTGAAAATTCTTTCGGATAAATGGACTGCCGTTACCGAAGATGGACAACTCTCCGCACAATTCGAACACACCCTCTGTGTAACAGATACCGGAGTGGATGTTATGACCCGCCTGGATGGAAAAACCGTGTTTTAATTTTTTTTATTTTCTCTTGTAAAAAATACCAAGTGATAGGCCTTATCATTTCAAGTTTCCTATTTGAAAGCTTCAAAGGTCAAAATATCAATTTACTTGATAAGGGTTTGTCTCTAGTTGATAGAAATTCTCATTCTTAGTATCAATGCTAAGCCATTATAAGTAAAGGGGTTGACAGGTTTTTTATGTCTGGTAAATTAAATATGTAAGGGTTGTGCTTAACGAATTAATTAAAAAGCGAGGTGAAATATGAAGGGTGATAAGGCCGTACACAATGCTTTAAATGATGTGTTGATGGCAGAACTGACAGCGATCAATATTTATTATATTCATTACAAAATGCAGGAAGATTGGGGTTATGAAAAAATAGCCAGTCACTCCCGAGAAGAATCCATGGGCGAAATGAAACACGCCAATTTGATGATTGAGCGGCTTTTATTTCTGGATGGCGTTCCCGATATGCAAAAGTACGATACCGTGTTGGTGGGCAATAGTGTGGAAGCGCAATTGAAAAACCAATACAAAATTGAACTGGAGCATGTGGCTCGGTTGAGAAAACATATTAAGACTTGTTTCGATAAATCCGATTTTGGTAGCAAAGAAATTCTTGACGGAATCTTGGTAGATACCGAGGACAGCGTTGACTGGCTTGAAACTCAATTTACGCGTATCAAGGATATAGGCATTAAAAATTATATGATGGAGAATATGAGCAAAGACAATAATTAAAGAATAAACCAGCCGCCCCCCTTCATAATACTTAAGAGTAAGGGGACTAGATATACTGCCTCTTTTCATCCTTTTATTTGGATGGAAAGGGGTTTTTTATTTTTGGCACTCTTTACAAATACCAAACAAAGTCATGCGATGACTCTTTAGAGTGAAGTCGTAGCGTTCACAAGCCTCCAACTGATATTTCTCAATGAGGGGGTGTTCGAACTCTACGGTTTTATCACAGACTATGCATATCAAATGATCGTGATGCCGAACCTGAAAAAGTCGCTCGTAGGTTGTTTTTTCATTGAAGGTATGCATCTCAGCAAGGCCTGACTCGACCAGTAACTTCATAGTTCGATATAAAGTGGCAATGCCAATGGTAGGGTCCTGATCACGAACTCGGATGTGTATGTCATCGATATGGACATGCCCCGATTGTTGAAGAAATACATCGAGAATCAATTTTCTTTGCGGTGTATAGCGCAGATTGTATTGCTTTAGGTAATCCTTAAAAATATCGTGTTCATCAAGCATAATTTATTATTTTGATAATTGTTATCAGAATCAATTTTTAGCGAAATATACAATAAAAATTAAAGAAAAAACAAGAAGGAAAAAATAAAACTTCATAAACTATTGTATTTAAAAGTTTAATTTTTTTTAAAAAAATTTAAAAACAGGCTTGACAAAATCACGCTAAGAAACTATATTGATATTCGTTATCAAAAAGGAGATTGCCAATGTTAAACAAAATCAAAATTTGCAAAGGGGCAGGGTGCAAAGCTTGGAAATCAGAGTACATGGCGAAACAATTGAGACAAACCCAAGGTTCTGATGGTGTTTGTCTGGTTCCTTGTATGCGACAATGTGGTGGTGGAGCTTCGGTACAATTTGAAGGCCGCGGTGAAGTGCTTAAGTTACGCGATACTAATGAAGTGGCCTATTTGTTAGGTTCTAGTTCAGGTGCGTTGGCTACTGCATGCTAAGTCATTAAAAAAATTTGCCTTTTTCAATTATGATAATAATTATCAATTTCAATTAGATGTTTTCGAGGGATAAATAAATATGAGTATTGCTATTATAGGGGGGTTGGACAGGTTGAGGCGGTCTTATGAAAAGGAATGCCGTAATAGGGGTTTTGATGCAAGTGTGTTCAGTCAGCGCATTCCCAATATGGCTCGACGTATGAATGGTGTTCAACGAATCCTTATTTTTACAGGAACGGTAGCTCACCCCATGGTTACGGAAGCTATACGAGTTGGCAAGGAGCAAAATATTCCTGTAGAGCGATGCCACTCCAGCGGCATTTCAGCCTTGAAACGTTGTCTCAGCAGTCTTTCTTAAGGGGGTATTATGACAATAGCACCTAAAAAAATCCTTCTGGTTCACAATAATCCCGAAGAGCGAGGACAACTGGGAATCATGCTCTCCCGTTTTGGGCACGAAGTGCGGTTTTCCTGCGGTAAGGGTTGTCCAGATCAGCTGAGCCGCGATAATGAACTGGTTATTGTTGATGAAAAGTTGGCTGGTCAATCTGGTTTTGATTTTTTAAAAAGAATTTCCAGCAACCAATGCAATAAAGTGATTTATCTTTCCTCACGTCTTTGGTTGGAGTCATCCTTGGATCTACAAAAATTAAATATTTACGAATGGATTACAAAACCGGTAGACCCTCTAAAGCTGGCGGTCGTGGTCTGCGATTACTTTGTTGAGGTCGCCGATGAGCACACTTTACCTGTGCAAAAATTTTGATTTTTTCGGCCATGCCCCAGGCCGAATGAAAGGGTCTGTGGCTGGGGGTTGCGCCCCGGCCGCGGACTTGTTTTTCTTGTTGTGTTTTAGTGTTAAAGGAGTTGAACCATGTTAATGCGAATCAAATCGTCCCTTGAAAGGGCTTTCGGGCTAGCGCAAACCCTTACCGTTATTCAAGCTATGGCAAACCTCGCGAAGTAATTGGGTATGAGAATCTTTGTGGAGGGGGTGTAGAATGAGAATGAAGATTTTGCCCTATGGCAGTTGGCTTGAATCAGGGGCAGGGGTATAAATTTACTCCATCTGTTCCTGCCATAAATACTATTCGATATTTATTTAATTGATCTAAAATAGATTTAGGTAAAACCCATTATATTATAATGATTTATATTAGTTTTCCCCTTCATTTGTGTTGCGAGATTCTTGTAAATCTTTGATGTTTTGTCTCGCTACTCCCCCTCAAAACACATCATACTATTCCACAGGCAGGGTAAAGAGTTTCGCCTTTAGGTTTCTTTATCTATTATAAAAACCCCTTTCCATTTTCGGGCTCGAAACTAGAGGGAGATAAAAAACATTGACAAAAACCATGAATCTCCCCTATAGTATTGAAAATCGTTATCATTAACGAGGAAAGCAAGTGCTCTCTTCGAAATTTTGAGTTACATGGCCCCTATCGAGAGATATGGTAAATGCCGCTTGGAAATCAAAAATTTAACATTTAAAACGAGTAAAAAATGATTGCTACCTTCAGTTCTGGCATCGAATTAATGGGAAAAGGCGGAGTCATGATGTACCCCATTTTCCTGGCATCAGTGGT
>CALJGH010000101.1 GCA_938073925.1 uncultured Nitrospinaceae bacterium | reverse complement strand
CTTATCCACTTCACACTGGCAGTGGCCCGCTAGCGTAAGAGGCAAAGTTAGCAATCTATAGTAAAGGTGCTTGATTGCTTGACCGGCATCGACTTGTTGGCCTTACGTCGAGTGGCTACCAGGAGGTGCGCCAGAGTTCCTGAGAGCTTTTCATTTTAAAGATTTCGTTGATCTTGTTTACAAAGTTTTCATCACTGTAGGTTTTGGTGTATTCATCGCCTTTAGTTTTGTAAGGATTCCATGAAAGCACCATGCGTTCTATAAACATTTCATCAAGCTCTACGTGAGTGATCTTTTTAATGATGTTGGTGTCCAGATCCGTGAGAATAGCCACCATGTTGTAATCTTCCTTGTTGTACAAGGCTTCACAAAATCCCGGCGACTCCATTTCCTGCTGAATCGGATTACAGGGTGTTTCTAATAGCCAATCTTCACTACCAATCGCAAAAATAGGAATTGAAGGGAATTCCGACTCAATAATTAGCTTCGCTTGCCATTTTCCGGTCCATGCCTTGAGCTGAGCCTCGGATGGACTGGGCAAGGCCGCAAGAAGTAACATATCGCCATTCGGTGAAAATGAGAGGCCACCACCGTGCCCTGCAATGGGTAAGGGGCAGGGTTGTCCTTCTTCGAAACTTATTGACTGATCCATTTCATTCATAATCTAACTCGTATCTAAGGAATATTGCGGTATTTTGTGTAAGGTTGGCTGAATTGTCAACCCTTGCACGTGGCACAGTTGTTTTGATGCTTGGGGAATAAATCCGGTTCACAAAATCTTATCATTATAACCGGTTGAGTTTGAGACAACCATCGGTTACTCTTATCGGCTAATAATATTATGTCAGAGATATGAAGACGACTCTTATATCACATGCCAGCTTGCTGGTTCAGTCGGGCAATACCACTTTGCTGTCCGATCCTATATTTTTTGATTATTTATGGGAGGAATGTAATGTCCCATGTCCGGGTATTGATCTGGACCTCGAGAAATTGCCGCCTATCGATATATTAAATATTTCGCATCGGCATCAAGATCATTTTGACATCCGCACTTTGGCGCATATTGCCTCAAGTGATTCGATCCTGGCACCCGATGCTCTAGTGCTTGCTCCGCGAGACGAAATATTACTAGAGGTTTTAAAGGAACTGGACTTTAAAAACGTCACTGTTGTTGAAGATTTTAAGACCATCGATTTTAAAGATTTTATTTTGATTCCCACTCCCTCATTAAACCAACAGGACTATTTTCCCGAGCATGGTTTGTTGGTACACGATGGTTCGGTGACTATATGGAACCAAGTCGATACTATTGTCTCGCCCGATATAATAAAATACATCCACCGCTTGTACGGTCAACCCGATATGGCGCATATGCGTTACCTCCCGTTATTAGAAGGAAGTTTCTCTTTTCATAATCCAATTGAATTGCCAATGGAAGAATATAGTTCTTTCTTGAAAGTTGCTGGTGCGTGCAGGCCAAAGTTTGTAGTGCCCGGCTCAGCCGGGTTCCGCTACCGCGATGAATTTGAGTTCTTGAATCAATACTCCTTTCCCACCACACAAGAACAATTTTTGCGTGATCTTAAAGACTTCTGCCCTGAGATCAATGGCAGTTCTTTTTATCCGGGAGATGTGGCAACGATTACCAAGGAGGGTGTGCAGATTGCGCGTGGGGGTTCTGATTTTGTTAAAATTAAAGAAGACGATAGCCATAAAGTCGAGTTCAAACCTGTTGCTGAGGTTCCGCCGATACGAACTCAAACAAGGGATAAGGTAGAACACGAAAAGCAATGGAACGAAGTTGTCGAATTTATTGAAAAGCAGTTTGTGGAGAAAGTGGTTGAAAAAAAAGCGGTGCAGACCTGGGTGGAATGGCAAGTGGTCTACCAGCTTGAAGTTTTCGGGCTGGATGGTTCTGAAATCTGGTGTCTGGATTTTGCCGGCGAAGATGCTTCAATAATTAAAGGGCGTATAGGAAAAATTAATCTTTATGAAGGAATTGCCTGCTCAGAGCTTTATCGCCTGATCCACCATGATACCAGTTGGGATTATGTTGGTATCAACGGTCAGTATCGGACCTTTAAAGATATTTATCGAATCCGTTTAGGAGAGTTTGAGAAATGGGTAGGGGAGGGGAAAGAAAAATTTCCACAACCTTTGATAGAACTATATCCCGCTGGTCCTGATATGGATCGAGCAAAATTCATGCGCGACGTTAAACGCTGGTCGAGTGCCTCGACCCGCAAATAAACTACGAAGCGAAAAAGCTTTTACTCAATACGATCATTTTGTTGGTTCCATGCCGGAATTGGATACTTAAATTGCCATTGACAGTTTTGGGGTGAGTGAGTAAACTCTCTAAAATTCTGAATAACAAGAAGTTACAAAAGTTTGGCGGTGTAGCTCAGTTGGTTAGAGCATACGGTTCATATCCGTAGGGTCGGGAGTTCAAATCTCTCCACCGCTACCATATATAATAAAGGTTTACGGGTTTTCCCGTAGACCTTTTTTTATGAGGAATACTATGTGTGAGAAAGACATCAATACCCTTATTAAACTTTGCAGGAAATTAGGAGAGTGTATTTGTGATAAGGGAACTTTTGAAGAGCGTCAAACAAGAAATCTTATTATGAAATGGAATTATAAGGGGAGCGCATTTCTGCATAAGTTTTCAGACCCAGAAAAACCTTTGTTGCTCAATCGCCAGTATTCACAAATGCGCAAAAACTTGCGAGCATGTGGATTAGGGCCGCCCCGTGAATTTGCCAATGGACTGATTGGAACTATTGAGCAAGAAGAGTTATTGGAAGGGCTTTGGGTTCATCTCGGTACGGATGACGAGGGTGAAACTCCATATGGAGGAGATTTAAATCGTTGATTCAAAAATTGGGTTACTTTCTGTTTTAATAGGGGTAGGGACAGAATATCCCCCTAGACAACGCATTTCCTTTTCAGTAGAATAATGATAATCGTTCTCAATCTTGCTGTGACTTTAATCTATGAATCTACCTCCTAAAGCGCAAACGGAAGAAGTTATATGCCAATGTTATCAGGTAAATGAAGCCACCATTCGGACTGCCATCGAGAAGGATAACCTGACAGAAATTGACCAGGTTACAGAAAGTTGCGAGGCGGGGGGTGGGTGTCATTCCTGCCATATTTTATTACAACTTTTTATTGATGAGCATCAGCAGAAAACCTTAACAATGGAAGACTTGGTAAATGACCATGCGCAAAAAGTTAAAAAACGAGGAATATTGAGTCGTTTCTTCAAGCGAATTAAGCCAAACCCTTCCTGACTTTCTTCGTACTAACATCACTTTACTTTTTCAGTTATTTCCCTTTTCAGAATATAATGATTCTGTTAGTTTAATTTTCCTTATAACTTTTTACTTCCATAAAAAAATGAACCCTATAAATTGTGTTCTATACAGTGGTGGCGCTCAAGGTTCCGAAGCAGAATTCGGTAAGGCGGCTGAAAAATTTGGAGTGCAGGAGGTGAATTACACCTTTGATAATCATAAAATTTTTCGTTCGCGTGGAGTTCGCGTTTTAACCTCGGAAGAATTGTTGAAGGGAGATGTCAGTTTGACTTATTTATCTAAAATGATGAACAGGAAATATAATACAGGCCCCATGTTTAAAAAAGTTCTACAGAGCATCTGGCATCAGATAAATAGCGCCGAAGAGGTTTTTGTGGTCGGTACCATTCTCGATGATAATACAGTTAAAGGTGGAACAGGTTGGGGGGCAGAGTTTTCCAAATTGTGTAATAAACCTTTGCATATTTATGATCAGGAACAAAATGCATGGTTCAAATGGGTAAAAGA
>CALJGH010000100.1 GCA_938073925.1 uncultured Nitrospinaceae bacterium | reverse complement strand
AGATATAGATACAGCCATTGATCAAGCAGATATTATTTTTGTGTCGGTCAATACTCCTACCAAAAATTTTGGAGAAGGCGCAGGTAAGGCAGTTGATCTACAGTTTATTGAGAAGACTGCCCGACGTATCAAGGAAAATGCGCGTTCTAATAAAATTGTTGTAGAAAAAAGCACCCTGCCAGTTCGAGCCGCTGAAACGCTGGCAAAAATATTACACTCGGGAAGTAACTCTGTGGAGTTTGAAATTCTATCGAATCCGGAATTCATGGCTGAGGGGACGGGAATCCGCGACATGGAATTTCCTGACCGAATCTTGATTGGTTCCAGGGAGACATCATCGGGGCTGGCTGCACGTCAGGAGCTTGTCGATTTATATAGGCATTGGGTGCCTGAGGAAAATTTAATCACCACGAATCTTTGGAGCAGTGAACTTTCGAAACTGGTTTCCAATGCTTTTTTAGCGCAGAGAATATCTTCTATCAATTCCATCGCTGCAATTTGTGAGGTGACGGAAGCGGATGTGACCGAGGTCTCCAAGGCGGTAGGAAGGGATTCTCGTATAGGTGCAAAATTTTTAAATGCCGGTCCGGGATTTGGCGGTTCCTGTTTTCGAAAAGATATTTTGAATTTGGTTTATTTATGCGAACATTATCAGTTGAATGAAATAGCCGCGTTTTGGGAACAAGTGGTGACGTTGAACGATTACCAAATGGAGCGTTTTGTTAAACGTATTCTCCAGGCAATGTTCAACACTCTTGTCGGTAAAAAAATTGCGGTGTTTGGTTTTGCATTCAAACCTGATACCGGTGACACTCGTGACTCACCTGCTATTTACATCTGCAAGCGACTACTGGAAGAAAAGGCCTGTCTTCGTATTTCAGATCCACATGCGCTTGATAATGCCCGAAAAGATCTCGATGGCATTGATGCTGGAGTAGAGTACTTAGAAGACCCCTATAAAGCTGCTGAGGGGGTTCACGGTCTAGCTTTGGTTACAGAATGGGCTGAGTACAGCAAGCTGGATTATAAAAAGATTTTCGATAAAATGGAAAAGCCAGCATTTATTTTTGACGGTAGAAATCACTTGGATCATAAAGCCTTGTTCGATATTGGGTTCAATGTGTACTCTGTGGGCAAGGCATCTCTTACCCATTTCTAGTTCTTCTTCCTTCTAGGCCCACTTATGCAAGATGGGCCTGAAATACAATTCATCATAAAGCTATTCTTGACTGGAGTGATCATCCTGTTTTTGACTGGATGCAAGCTAGACCTGTCCACTGATTTGAATATTGGCGATTTACTTCGTTCCGCCCTTTCCAAAATAAATGGAATTGCCTCAGCTGGGACTATTAAATTTGAAGTCGGTTCAATAGCAAATTATGGTGATGGCAGTAAATTTTTTACGTCTATTCTCGAAAAACATTTTCTGGATTTTAAAATTCTGCCCTGCGAACAAGTGGGAATGTAAACCTGTTTTGCGCTGCTTTAAAAATCCCAATTCTTTTCACGTATATTGACTGTCCTGAAAAAACCAATAGCCTGATTGCTCTCAATGCAGGGCCTTCAAATAAATTGGCGGGATTTATTTCGAGTTAGTTCTTAATCAGGATAGATTCAGAAGAATCAATAAAGCGGTGGAGTCTAAATATTTTCAGAAGTTTGAGCTGTCGCGAATAGGTATAAAATTGAAAAATGATTAGGGACCTATCAGAATTTACTGGCTTCGGATGTTTTTGTAGATAGACTGCACGTGGTCGGAGTTAAAGCATTTCGATTGAGTCCGGCGAAAAGCTTGAACCTTGAACTCTCTGATGTTGAAGAGGATTTTTATTCACTCTATAACCGTATTTCCCTGTTCAGTCTGGTTCTAAGTATTTAGCATTTATTCTTTAGAATAAGGTTTATGACATATGGTGCAGGTGCCCATCTGTCGATGTGGCATGATAGGGATTTTTTCTTTGCCTGTCATATGGCATCCCATGCACTGGGCCGCAGTTGGAGGAGGCTTATGATATGGCGCTGTATTCAAGTTTGGGGCTGCGCTTATAAAGGAATAGCCTAAACTCCCAATTACGACTACGCCGATTACTGCTACAAAACGATAGAAATTTCTTGTCCCATCTGATTTTTTAGCCACGTTATTTTTTTGAGTTATTTGTAAAAAGAATTATGAATGGGCAACCACATCAATTTCTACCTTTGCCCCTTTGGGTAGTGCAGCAACCTGAACACAGGCCCGGGCGGGTTTGGTATCTGTAAAAAACTTTTCATAAACCTGATTCATTCTCGCGAATTCGGACAGGTCGGTTAAATATACAGTTGTCTTGATGATGTTATTTAGATTCAGCCCGTCTTCTTTAAGTATTGCTTCTATATTTTTTAAAACTTTTTCTGTCTCCACTTCTATATCACCGGTGATCATTTCCATAGTTTCAGGGTCCAAAGATATTTGTCCTGAGGTGTATAAAAAATCTCCAATTCTTATTGCCTGCGAATAGGGTCCGATCGCTGCAGGAGCCTTGGGTGTCGCTATAATTTTTTTCTTCATAATTATACTCTTATTTTCTCAGATCAACTGCGCCATGGTTTTAATGAAAGGGTAGGACTTAGGTTCCCTACCAAGATGGGATAGTACTAAACGATGCGTCACTTTTTCTACTTCCCCTTCCTGATTTTTTGGAATTTTGATCCGCCCACAATTTTTAATTTCTACTTCCAGAAGTTTCTTAATATAGTTTCTCGTGCCAGTCGTAAACTGGATGTCGGTGGGGACTCGATTGCAACAATTCTTGCAAATAATTCCATTTTGTATATAGCTAAACCTGAATATACCGTTTTCTGAGATGGTTTTGCAAACGATGCAATGATCTATCTGTGGTTTGTAACCCGAAAGAGATAATAGACGAATTTCAAATAACCGGATCAAGGAACCGAGCTCCGATTGTTGTCTTACAGCTGTCAGAGTTTGTTGTAATAAATTATATATGTGTTTATCGGAGTGTCCCTCCAGAATCATCGAGTCGATCAACTCAAGGAAGTAAATTCCTGTATATAGTTTCGCAAAATCTTCACGGATGGATTGGAATGATTCGATGATATCAGACTGGTTCAGTCGATACAGGCTCTGATTTTCTTTGCCAAAATAAATTAGATGAATCTGAGTCATGGGTTCGAGCGAACCCCAGAAGCAATTTTTTGCTTTGCGAGCTCCTTTAGCAACACATTTTACTTTTCCATGGTCCTCTGTTAGAAACGTAACCAATCGATCAGACTCTGATAAATTCATACTTTTGAGAACGATGGCTTGTGTTTTATACAATGCCATTAAATTGCCTGCTCAAATTTCAATAGATAACGTTTGATGCTAACTCCGCCCGTATAACCTCCCATATCACCATTCCCCTTAACAACACGATGACAGGGAATGATAATGGATAATGGGTTCTTACCGTTGGCATTTCCCACGGCTCGAGATGCCTGTGGATTTTTAATCGCTTGCGCCAGCCATTTATAACTTCGTGTTTTTCCATGAGGAATGGTAAGTAGTTTTTTCCAAACCTTTTGCTGAAAAGGTGTTCCCAACCTTAAGTCGAGTGGGTAATCAAAAGTTTTCAGTTTGCCATCAAAATACAGAGAGAATTGTTTGATTAAATCTTTAAAGTGCGCAGCTTTTTTTGAAATATTACCATCGGTTAACTGGGTTAAATGCTTTTCAATGGATTTTTCATCGGCAAGTTTATTAACGAGCCGAATCAGTCCTTCAGGACTACTAATAAGACCCGTTAGCCCCACTGGATTACGGAAAACTGTATAACTTAGAGGTATATCAAGAGGTGTGTGCGAGTATTTTTTTATCATTTTTCAGTTTGAAACTATTTAAAGAATTTTATAACAATAGCACATTCATTATTTGATTAGTTGGATATCCAATCGACCAGAAAGAGGCTTAGAGCCGGGACATAGGTGATCAATAGCAAGCCAACCAATCGAAGGCCTAGAAAGGGTAAAACCGCTTTGTACAAAGCTAGTACAGGTTTTCCAAATCGGGTTCCGGCAATGAATAAGTTTATACCTATCGGGGGTGTGGAGTAACCGATTTCAAGGTTCGTGAGAAAAATGATCCCTAAATGCACCATATTTATATCAAAACTTTTGGCGATCGGGATGATAAGTGGCACAACTACAATGATGGCAGAAAAGATATCCATCATACAGCCGACCAGTAAAAGAAATATATTAAGGGCGATTAAAAAAGTGAGAGGGTCATCGATATACTGCCGCATGGTTTCAAGGAGCGTCATGGGAATTTGTTCATCAATCAGATAACTTGTAAACCCCATTGCTGTGCCAAGAATAATTAAAATGGAACCAACCAAGATGATGCTGTCTCGCATTAAAACGGGAATATCTTTTGTAATACTCAAATCTTTGTAGATCAATGACTCGATAACGATTACATAGACAACGGTGACGGAGGCAGCTTCGGTTACCGTAAAAAAACCACTATAAATTCCAACTAAAACAATGAGGGGCAGAGGGATTTCCCATGCCGCTTTGCGCAGGGCATTGGGTATATCTGAAAATTCGGGTTTAGTCGACAGTGCCCCAATTTTCTTTCCGCGCAAAATCGCATAACTTGCGACAATAAAAATCATGACCAGACCGGGAACGATGCCAGCTATAAAAAGTTTGTCAATACTGACTTGTGCAACGAGTCCATAAAGAATTAAAGGTAAAGAAGGTGGAAATAATAAACCCAGACTGCCGGAAGAGGTGATAAGACCGAGGGAAAAATTCTCACCATATTTTTCCTTGATCAAAAGAGGGTACAACAATCCACCCAATGCAATGATGGTCACTCCTGAGGCTCCTGTCAGGGCTGTGAAAAATGCGCAGGCCAACAGTATGGTCAAAGGGATTCCCCCGGGTATGCCTCCTAATAATGACTGTGAGAGGTGCGCCAATCGTTCAGGTGTTTTTCCATGAGCCAGAATGAATCCGGCAAAGGTGAATAGGGGAATGGCAATCAGGGTAGGGTTGCTGGCAACCCGGTAAAGTTCAATGAAGATGGCCGCCGCATTTATATCCGCATTATAAAATGAAAGCAGAGCGCAAAGTCCAATAATTGCAAAAAGGGGTACTCCAAGTAAGGCTAATAAAAATATTGCGGAGGCAATCATAGATTGTTTTGAATTGTTTCTTTTGTTTTACTTCGGGTGGAATGTAATAAAAATCGAAAAGCAATAGTAAGAAAACTATAGGGAAGAATTAATTGAAAAATCCATACAGGTAGCTCGAGAAATAAGATTGATTCCGACTCCTTTTCAAATTGCACAAAAGACCATGCTGCCCATGCAAGAAATCCGCTTATGATTGCTGTTGCAATACAAGCATAGGTAAAAACTTTGTTTTTTAGTTTTGGTGATAAAAAGTTTGAAAAGACATCGATTGAAATATGTTTATTTTGACGGACTGCGAGACTGGCTCCCAAAAAGCCCGTCCATAAAACCAACTGTCTTAGAAAGGTATCTCCCCAAATCAATGCATAATGAAAAAGGTTCCTAGAAACCATTTGCCCAAAAGAAAGAATGATCATCATAGATAAGAGACAGACAATAAGACACCATTCAATCTTTTCAAGAGTTCTGTCAAGTGAGTAGAGATATCTG
>CALJGH010000099.1 GCA_938073925.1 uncultured Nitrospinaceae bacterium | reverse complement strand
TCCTTTTGATCGCCTGCAACCGGCTCTTCCGCAAATAAAGATAAATGTATTAACAAGTAAATCGATGGTTTTCCCGGGTGAAGAGTTTAAGTTTTATATGTCCGTTTTAATTGAAGAGGGCTGGCATATTTATTCGCTATTGCCTCTAAAGGGAAGCGAGTTGCTGGCCACGAAAATTTTGATAGATGAAAACGTTTTTCAGGAGAAGGAGGGCTGGCGAGAGCCCGAATCTGTGTTGATTCAGGATGGGGCGGTTGGGAAAATAGTCAAAGGCCATAAAGGCAATGTGGAGTTCTCAAGAACTTATATCGTTCCTGTTGATGTTGATGTAGGTAAGTATCCCCTCAACGGCAGGTTGGTTTACCGGGCTTGTGACAACCAGACTTGTACTCTCCCGCAGGAATTCCTTTTCAATACTGTCCTACAGGTTAGTAGCAAGTAGACAGGAAGTATCTTCTTCGATAATTTCCCAAGGTCTATTGGTTTGATGATATAGTTATCCATCCCTTGAAAAAAATATTCTATAGCGATGCAAATAATTACTACACATTTAAATGCGGATTTTGACTGCATAGCCTCAATGATGGCGGCAAAAAAAATATATCCCGAGGCCCTTCTCGTTCTACCTGGAAGTTCCGAGAATAAGGTGAGTGAATTTTTGCAGCAGGAAAAGTTTCCGCTAGAGTTCAAGCGGGTCAAAGATATCCAGATGGATAAAGTAACTTTACTCGTTTTGGTGGATACCCATGACCCAAAACGGATTGGAGTATTTTCTTCTTTGATGGCTCACCCAAAGGTCAAAGTTCACATTTATGACCACCATAAGAATCCCGTTCTGGAGGGTAGGGTGGAAAAAATGGTCGTTGAAAATAGAGGAGCGTGTACATCCATTTTCTCTGAAATACTTGAAAAAAATAATATTTCTTTGACAGTTGAAGAAAGCTCATTGATGGCTCTGGGGATTTATCAGGATACTCATTCTTTAACTTCTTCCTCAACCACTCCCGAAGATTTAGTTGCAGTGAGTAACTTACTCCGAAAAGGGGCAGACCTAGATAAGGTCTCGCGGTTCATGTCGCAAAAATTAAATATAGAGCAACTGGTTATCTTCAATGAGTTGATAGCGAATCTGGACAGTCAACTCGTAAATGGAGTTGAACTAACAGTAGCGACAGCATCGGTGGAAGATTATGTTAGTGATCTAGCTTATGTAGTAAGCCGTATACTGGAATTGGAAAACCTGAATGCTTTATTTGTCATTGTTCGGATGGATAAAAGGATTTATTTGATAGCGCGGAGTCGCGGTCATGATGTTGATGTTTCGCGCGTGGCAGAAGTGTTTGAGGGGGGAGGTCATCGTAACGCGGCTTCCGCCAGTATCAAAGATATGACATTGGTGCAGGCGAAGGAAAAGTTACTCACAACATTGTCTGAAATTGTGCGACCTGCGAACCGAATAAAAGATGTGATGCACTTTCCTGTAGTATCGGTTGCAGTGAATGATTCCATAAGCTCTGCGGAATCGATTCTTACACTATACAATCTGAACACATTACCTGTTTTGTCAAAAGAAAAACCGGTGGGATTGATAACTCGGCAGGTTGTGGAAAAAGCGATTCATCATAGGTTGGAAGAAGATTGTGTTGAGGAGTTTATGATTCGACGGTTTTCAGTCACCTCGCCCGATGAATTTTTTAATTCGGTGATCCCTCTCATAATTGAAGAGAAACAGAAACTAATTCCTGTTGTGAACCCTGAAGATAAGTTGGTAGGCGTGGTGAGCCGTGGCGATATTTTACGCGAATTGCATACCACTGAAGGGGGGGGTAGAAACCAAGCGGGCGTTCATAAAAATATAAAAAGTTTGCTTAAGGAAAGATTAGGACGAGACCTGCTGGATCTGCTGGAAAGGATTTCTCAAATCGCCAATCGATCTGAAGTCTCCGTTTTTGCGGTAGGTGGGTTTGTTCGAGATTTGTTGTTAAATATTTCCAATAAGGATATTGATATCGTCGTTGAAGGAGATGGAATACTGTTTGCCTCCAATCTGGCGGAAGAGTTTGGAGCCAGAGTTACGTCCCATGAGAAATTTGGGACTTCGGTGGTTATCTTTCCAGATGGATATAGAATTGATGTAGCAACGGCGCGACTGGAATATTATGAGCACCCAGGAGCATTGCCGACAGTCGAGCAAAGTTCAGTAAAGTCAGACTTGTATAGAAGAGATTTTACAGTCAATAGCATCGCGGTGAAATTAAATGGAGAGGACGCTTTTTGCCTGATCGATTTTTTTAACGGTGAAAGAGATGTTAAGAATAAAGAAATTCATGTTTTACATAATTTAAGTTTTATTGAGGACCCGTGTCGGTTGTTTCGAGCTATAAGGTTTGAACAGCGGTATGGCTTTAAGATTAGCATGCAGACGGAAGCCTTTATGAAAGTAGCTATAAAAAAGAGGCTGGTAGACTCTTTAAGTGGTACGCGATTTTTAAATGAGATAATTTTGATTCTTAATGAGAATCATCCCTTAAAATATATTTTAAGAATGAGGGAGCTTGGTCTTTTGCAATTCGTTTCACCGCAAATGATGGTTGAACAGGCTCTAGAAAAAATTCCAGCTGTATTGTCTTGGGCTGAATTTATATCTTTTCCTGAGAAACCGGAAGTTTGGTATGTGTATTTTTTGGCTTTGCTTTATGCCCTGGACGAAGAATCTTTTGCGCAAACTGCGGATAGACTGCAAATGCAGGCGCGGTTAAAAAAATCTTTGATCCGGGATAGAGAGACCTGTAAACAAGGTTTGATGCTTCTTGAAACGGACAAAGACTGGCGCCCAGAGACGATCTATAATCAATTGTCCGAATTTTCTGTAGAAGCGGTAATTTATTTTCTTGCAGTCGCATCAACAGATCGCGCCAACCAATACGCGAATACCTATTTTACCCAGTATCATAAGCAGGCAGAATTGTCGCTGACGGGAGATGATTTGGTGAAAATGGGAATAAAACCTGGCCCTGTTTTTCAATCTGTGTTCAAAGCACTTCGGGAAGCCCATGTGAAAGGTGCGATTGAAACGAGAGAGGAAGAAGTGGCTTGGGTGAAGAAGCAATTTCTTGAGCAATAGTTATATGTGATATAATTCAATCCAATCTATTAATTAGGGTGATTTGTTGTGGCCAGTGTTGAATATCTTATAAAGCAGTTTTTGACTCCAGATAAAAAGAATCTGGATTTGAGCAATCAGAAAATCGGGGATAAAGGTGCCGTCACCCTGTCAAAGTCGAAAAGTATTAAGCGCTTAAAAAAGCTTATGCTTCCGAATAATGATATCAGTGATGAAGGAATTATTGCTATCGTCAATTCGGAAAACTTCAAGCACCTTACTGATCTGGATATATATGGGAATGTTATCAGTGATGATGGTGTTAAGGCGATAGCCGAATCCCCTTATATGTCGAATTTGAAGAAGCTGAGTCTCTATGGAAATCTTGTCGAAGATGAGGGGGCTATAGCCATTGCCGAGTCTCAGGTTCTTTTGAAACTAAAGCATCTATTTATCACTTCCAACCGAATTCGGCGCGAAGGAATTGAAGCGCTAAAAAAAGCCAAATGCCGAACTCGTTTATGTCATCTTCATGTGGATGATTTGAAAGACTTCTTCTACGAAGAGGAGCAGGATTATGACGATACCGACCTGATTAATAGTTGGGAGGAGTTAAAAGCCCGTTCCGCAGAAAAAGCGGACTCTGAAGAAGATTGATCTGTATGCAATATAGAGTCAGGCCGCTGGTATTTTTTATGGTGGTGCTTTTGTCTGTCACCATCGTTTCTGCGCAGGCTGTTGCTGCAAGCCCTGATGAGCTTGAAGTCTTGTTTAAGGATAATCTTCAGAGAGGTGTCCTGAACCTTTCTGGAAAGAAAATTGGAGATAAAGGTCTTACTGTTCTGTTAAAGCAGGAGTTCTTAAAAGATCTGAAGAAGATGGATTTACGCTATAACGAAATTAGCCCCGCCGGTGCCAAAATGTTGGCAAACACGCCTACCTTTAAAAAGCTTAAAATTTTAATTCTCAAGCATAATTTTTTTTCCGATGAAGGTGCGATAGCCCTTGCAAAATCGAACAGCTTTCCCAAATTGGAAAATCTGCAATTAGGGTGGAATGAAGTCAGGGATGCCGGGGCATTGGCTCTTGCAGAGTCACAAAATTTTCCCAAGTTGAAAAAACTGGATTTAAGGGGGAATTTCCTGGCGGGTCAAACAAAAGATGTTCTAAGGTCTTCTTTCTCCCACCTCAGATCTCTACGCATATATCAATCCGAGTGAATCGAAGATTCCCTTGTTACATGGGTGATACTTTGTTTCCTGGCTATACTTGGATGATTCCTGAGTCTTCGTCATAAAAAAACGTATCGCCATCTGGACCCCGATACGATATTTCTTTTACTTCCCAGATTTGTTTTGCTTTTACATCTGCTTCGGCAGCATGAAACCTACCATTTTCTTCGCGTTGTAAAAGTAGGAACTTGTTGTTGTTGTTTGACACGATTTGCCAAACAAAAAAATCACTTTTCACAATTCCCTTTTCGTAATCAATGTTGATGATGTTCATTCCTTCAGACCTTTTTTAATTGAGGTTAATAATTTATGCTAGCCGCTATTTCGCGTGCCTTTTCCATCGACCTTTTTTTGCTTGCGGTATGTGAGTTTTTCAAAATTCGGCGGGCCAGTTCAACCGTAGCGTCATGTTTTTTATTGAGGCCTTGTTTCTCGAAAAACTTTTTTAAGCTGGAAGCTTTTAAGCTTAGAAGTGTATCCGAGTTGCTACTTTTCTTTATTACGGTGGATTCTTCTTCTTTTATTAGATCGTTTATGATGTTTATTTCTGGAACGATTCCATTCTTTGTGATGTCTGCGCCTGCAGGTGTGAAATATTTAGACGTGGTTAGCCGTACTCCTGAACCATCACTTATCCGGAAAATGGTTTGTACGGAGCCCTTGCCATAAGAGTTTTCTCCAATTAACAAGGCATTGCCCGATTCTCTTAAAGCTCCGGCGACGATTTCAGATGCGCTGGCACTGTACTGATTGATGAGTACCACCACGGGCATTTTGTGAAGGCTTTCTTTGTATAAGCTTCGATATTCACGATAATCATCTTTTGAACGTCCTTGCGTGTAGACAACCATTTGCCCTTTGAATAAAAAATGACTGGCAACTTTAACCGATTGGTTGAGCAGTCCCCCTGGGTTTCCGCGCAGATCCAAAATGAAACCTGTAACACCTTCTAGTTTTGCTTGTTTTAAATATTTCTTTAACTGCTTCTCTGTTAGTTTGGAGAAACTGCTAATTTTTAAATAACCGATTTGGTTTTCCAGAGGTTCGTATTCTACGGTATTGACTAGGATAATTCTGCGCGTCAAGGTATGTGTATATTCCTTTTTTTCACTGGATCGATACAAGGTCAGAGTGACCTGGGTTTCAGGATATCCTCTGAGTAAATTTGCCAGTTCCTGAATTTGCAGTCCTTTAATTTCTTTTCCATTTACTTGTAGAAAAGAGTCATCGGCTTTTACTCCAGCTTCTTTGGCTGGGGAATCATCCATGGTTTTGACCACAAAAAGACGATTGTCTTTCATCGTGATCACCATTCCTAGTCCGCCATATTTCCCCTCTGTATCTCGTATCGATTTTTCGAATGCAGATTCATCGAGGTATTGAGAATAGTTGTCAAGAGAGTTCATTATGCCTCGGATCGCTGCAACCTCGAGGTCGTTTTTGGATAGTGAATTTTTCGATTGGTCGTGCAGAAAATAATAAACCTTTTGTAGCACTTCCATATCATGGCGCATATCGTAATTTAGAAAATATCGCTTGGATTTATTGTTGAATGTGATCGTGCTTCCAGAGGGATTAGTGGTCACATTTGCAGAATCTGAGGTCTTGACCATTTTTTCGATAGCGGCAGAAAATAGTTTTTTATGGTCAGGAGAGTACACATATTTTTCAGATACAAGCTCAATAATTTCCTCAAATGTTTCGAGGTCATGATTGAAAAAACCTGCATAAGCAGTTGAGCTCAGATGAGTCCAGCTGGGAATGGATACCAGCAATGCGATGATTGCTGGTATTAGGATCCATCGCTCTTTAAGTTTCATTTATGTTTGGGATTGAAATGGCAAACGATTGTTTAACAATCGCTTTACTGATTCTTTAGAATATCTTCAAAGATGATTTCCAGATTAGCTGTCATTTCATCGACATTGCCTTTGCTGATGCTGGGAGCCACTTTTAAAACATCGTTTATAATAATTGTTGGGGTCTCATTGGCCTTATACTTTTTTGCCAACGCAAGTGACTCATCGGTTTTGGCTTTGATGACATCCGATTGCATGCCTTCTTTCATTTCTTTTTCTATTTTAAATTCCTTTGCTAGGAAGCGAATGACTTTAGGTTGAAATACATCTATGCTTAATTTAAAACTGGTGTCGAATAATTCCTGGGTGAATTCTTCTTCTATTCCGACACTGTCAGCAATATAAAATGCCATGGCAGGGTAGGCTGTCTGATTCCCCCAGTAAATCGGGTATTTTTTATGATGTAGCTTGTCTTTAAATTTTGCGCGAAGTTTCTTAGAAGTTTCCAGAAACCGATAGCAGTGACCGCAGGAATAATTAAAAAACTCTAACATTTTTATTGTTTTTGCGCCCTTGAGTTTTGTGATGTCACCAATGACTTCATATTTTCCACGAATTTTTTCATCGGCTACAACTGTGCCGGGAAACAAAAAAATGAATGCCATTAAAATGGCTGCCGCGTGTTTCATGAACTTCTCCTTAATAGTACGCTAAAATTAGTGTTTTATTTTAGGCCAGTATTGTGTGAAGTTGAACTTTGGACTGTGATTTTTTACATGACAATTTTTACACGCTTTATGCGCATTATTTCCAAAACCCGGTGCTGGCGCTGAAGCATGTTTTTTCCCAGCACCGTGGCATACTTCGCACTGGACATTTTTTAATTCCGGAGTGTCCAGCTCACTAATAAATCCACCGGCAGTATTATAACCAACGACATGACAAATCAGGCATTCTGGATCAAAAGCTTTGTTGATTTTTCTCAACGTTTCATAGGCTCTACCATGTCTGGATGATGACCATTTGTCATGGGCTACCGAATGACAATTTTTGCAGACAGTATCGCCAGCGTAAACTGAAACTTTATCCTTATTGCGTTTGGCTGTAAGGCTTTCAAAAAAAATAGCCTCAACTTCATTATTGTAACTTTGGTATAATTTTAACATTTCAGGGTCTTTATTAATACTCGAATCAAGCTTAACCATATCCTGTTCAAAAGTGATTTTCCCCATTTCATCGAGCGTTATATGCAGTTCTCCCATTTTTTGGCCCCGAGGTGAGGATTGAACAAAGACTTTTTCAGCTTTATAGATCGGTTTCATGTCTACCGTGTCGGTTTCACTGGAAATATGTCCATTGATGACAATATCCACGCCATCTTTATCCAGATAATTTAAAGCCTTTTCTTTTTCCATATGGGTGAGCAAAACGATGATATCTGCCGACTTTTGAATTCTTTCGATTTCCTGAGTAACTATCTGTTCGGGATCAGAAATACTCAGCCCAGCATGGTTTTTCAAATAAAAAAGATCTGGGTCAACTATCGCCATGACAGCGACTTTCAATCCATTCGAAAACTCCTTAATTCGCGTTTTTTGTAGAGGAAAATTTTCAAGCGTGATGTTGCTAGAAATGAAGGGAATGGGATGATTTTCTAAAAATTTCGATCCATACACCAGGTCTCGTTCTCCCACTGCAACAGCATCGTAGCTCATTTTTTCGGTTGCTGTCATTAGTGTTTGTGCTTTCAATTTTCCCTGTCTTGTGGGTTCTTTAAAATGATCTCCCGTATCTACGAGTAAAAGATTGGGTTTGCTTTTTCGAATGTCATTGAGATATTGCATGCGGCGCTCAATGCCGCCTTGATCCTCTTCTTTCGCACAACCACAGGGTTTTAGCTCAGCTAGCAGGTTTCCAGTATAAACTACAAGCAGTTTCCGTGCTTCTGCGGCAACCGGGGTGGGGAGATCGGGGCGCGGTGCAAGACAGGTGGAAAGAAATACCAAAAGTACTATCGGGAATAGTTTCATAGCTTCTAAGGTATCGAAAGCTTAAAGCAATTTCAATTGATTGTTGCCACAAGGGGCAGAGACGGTTACTATTGAGATCTACTTTGAGGTATTCTAATGCCACAGCGCAAATCTGAAATTCATATGCATTCTATATTCTCCGATGGGGAATTCTCGCCTGCCCAACTGATTGATATTGCCCAAAAAAATGATGTAACGCTTCTCTCTCTGACAGACCACGATACCTTTGATGGTATTCCAGGTTTTTTAAAGGCGGCAGAGGGGACAGGTATCGAAGCTTTTCCTGGTATTGAGATCACCGTAAAGTTTCATGATTTCAATATTCATTTACTTGCCTATTTTAAAGATTATGAATCGATTGAGCCGGAATT
>CALJGH010000098.1 GCA_938073925.1 uncultured Nitrospinaceae bacterium | reverse complement strand
GCCAATCGTGAAGTTGGTAAAACCCCGACTTTGGATGAATTCAGTCGTGACCTAACCAAGATGGCGTTGGATGGTAAGCTCGACCCCATTGTTGGACGCGCTAAAGAAATTGAACGTGTGATTCAGATATTAAGCCGTCGCACGAAGAACAACCCCGTTCTGATTGGTGAGCCGGGTGTTGGAAAAACTGCGATCGTTGAAGGTTTGGCGCAATTGATTGTCGAGCGTGAAGTGCCTGATACCCTTTTTGATAAACGGGTGGTATCGCTTGATTTGGGTTCGCTGATTGCCGGAACTAAATACCGAGGCCAGTTTGAAGCTCGTCTAAAAGGTATTATGAAAGAAATCATGGCAAATGAAAGTGTCATTCTTTTTGTGGATGAGTTGCATACTCTGGTAGGTGCAGGCGCTGCAGAAGGATCTGTAGATGCATCCAATATGTTGAAGCCGGCTCTTTCTCGCGGTGAAATTCAGTGCATTGGGGCGACCACGTTGGAAGAATATCGAAAGTACATTGAAAAAAATGGCGCGCTTGAAAGACGCTTTCAGCCCATCATTGTGAATCCGCCGACAGTGGATGAGACTATTGAAATTATCAAAGGACTTAAGGTTCCCTATGAGCTTCACCATAGAGCCAAAATTTCTGATGAAGCTATTGTCACAGCTGTTCGTTTTGCAGAGCGTTATATCACGGACCGCTTTTTGCCTGATAAAGCTATTGATGTTATCGATGAAGCAGGTTCCAGGGTGCGTTTGCGAGAGACAACTCAATCTCCGGATATGAAGAAAATTCAAAAGGAGATGGACTTGGTTGTTCGCGATAAGAAAGTTTGCATCGAAAACCAGGAATTTGAAAAAGCGGTCGAGTTGCGCGACAAAGAAGAGGCGCTGATTGAAAAACTGGAAGGCGTTAAAGAAGAGTGGGACAAGCAACGCGACACCAGTGAGCCGCAGATTACAGAAGACGATATTGCCGATGTTGTTTCAAGTATGACAGGAATTCCTCTTTCTCGTATTGAAGAAAAAGAAAGTATTCGCTTGTTGAATATGGAGGACGAGTTGGCTGGTAAAGTTATAGGTCAGGGCGAGGCTATAAAAGTTCTTACTAAGGCTATTCGTCGATCTCGTTCTGGATTAAAAGATATGAAGCGACCTATTGGTAGCTTCCTTTTTCTTGGCCCGACAGGCGTGGGGAAAACCGAATTGGCCAAAGTATTGTCAGAATTCATGTTTGGAGATAGAGATTCTCTGATTCGCTTGGATATGTCGGAGTACATGGAGAAATTCAATGTGTCTCGTTTGACCGGTGCGCCTCCAGGTTATGTTGGTTACGAGGAAGGCGGTCAACTGACAGAAAAAGTTCGTCGCAAGCCTTACTCGGTAGTTCTTTTTGATGAAATTGAAAAAGCAAATCAGGATATCTATCATCTCTTATTGCAAATCATGGACGATGGTCGTTTAACAGACAGTTATGGTCGTGTTGTGGATTTCAAGAATACCGTTATCATTCTGACATCTAACATCAGTTCAAGGATGTTGGAAAAAGGTACGAGCCTCGGGTTCCATAAAGACGATGATGAGTTGAATTACGATAAAATGCAGAAGGAATTGAAGCAGGATCTGAAAAAGACATTTAATCCTGAGTTTTTAAACCGATTGAGTGAAACGGTGGTTTTCCGGCCTTTGGAGTTGGAGAATATTGTCAGCATCTTGGATGTTCAACTGCAAGCCCTGAACGAACAGCTTATTCAGCAGGGTCTTACTTTGGATGTGACAGACGGTGCCAAGCGTTGGATCGCAGAAAAAGGGTTTGATGCTACATTTGGGGCTCGACCTTTGAAACGTGCGATACAAAAACATCTTGAAGATGTCTTGTCTGATGAAATGCTCAAAGGCCGTTTCAAGGATGGCGGTCTGATCGAAGTCAGCCTGCAAGATGATAGTCTGGTGTTTGTAGAAAAAACAGATGCCGTGAATGTTGGATGAAAAATAATTTTTTCGCTTAAAAAAGCGCCAATGAAAAAACAGATAAAGTATCAAGTTTCAGCGGGTTACTCCGATGGGGCTTGATGCTTTTTTTTGGCTTAAACTTGGGATGTGAATTTATCTCTATAACCCTTAAAATTTCAGATAGTTCTGGCAAAATGCCAAAATTTTTCAACATATTTTTTGCGGCCTTGGTAGCAATTATTTTTCTGTGGGCTCCTTTTTTGTCTGCGCAGGAAGGTGAAGTTATCGAGTCTGTAAAAATTGTGGGTAATAAGAGGATTGATGAATCTACTATCCTTTATTACATCCAATCGAAGCCGGGCACAGTCCTCTCTAAATTACAAATCCGCAAAGATATCGAGCAGATCTTCAGTCTCGGTCAGTTTAAGGATATCCAGGTGGATACTCAGAATCGCCTTGAAGGTCTTGAGCTGCAGTTTCTTGTTGAAGAAATTCCTTCGATAGGAGATGTCGAAATTTTGGGGAACTCAAAACTGGAAACCAATGATATCCGCGAAAAAATTGGTTTGCGGCGAGGTGCAACTTTTAATGAGCATCTTGTAAAAGAGAGCAAGAAAGAAATTCTGAAAGTTTATGAAGAGAAAGGCTACTTCTTTGCCGAAACGCGCATTGATACAAAAAAGAATTCTGATAACCTTGTTGATGTGGTGATAAAAATTCGTGAAGGAGAAAAAGTAAAAATTGAAAAGATCCGATTTACTGGAAACAAGGCTTTTAAAGATAATAAGCTTGCTGAGGTAATGGAAACGCAAGCAAGAACCTGGTTTTCCTTTATTGATGATTCGGGGGTTTATCAAAAAGATATTCTGAAACTGGATATGTTTAGAATTGAAGGGTTCTATCAGGATAACGGTTATTTAAGGATCAAGGTTCTGGAGCCAAGAATTGATATCAACAAAAAAGCTCGTCAAATTCATATCATTATCCCCATAGAAGAAGGTCCGCAATTCCGTATTAAATCATTGGAGGTAAAAGGGGATGACACTATCCCCAGTGATACAATTTTAAAAAGCCTTTTAACGAAAAAAGGTGATATCTATAACGTATCGCAACTCCGTCAGGACATTATTACGGTTGGAGATTTGTTTTCAACGAAGGGGTTTGCATATGCAGACGTCAATCCAATAACGAAAATTGATGATAATGCTCGGGTTGTTGATCTATCTATAGATATTGACAAGGGTAAAAAGGTTTATGTCGGCAATATCAACATGCTGGGGAATATAAAAACCAGAGATAATGTGATCCGACGTGAATTCAGATTAAAAGAAGGGGAAGTGTTTGATGGCTCCAAGCTAAAACGGAGTAAACAAAGAATCAACAATCTGAATTTCTTTGAAGATGTGAAGATCGATACCCAAAGAGGAGATAATCCAGAACTGATAGATATCCTAACCACTGTGACAGAAAAACCAACAGGATCATTTACCATCGGTGCCGGTTTCAGTTCGGTTGAAAATCTTATTTTCACAACCTCAATTGCTCAGAATAATCTGTTTGGAAATGGGCATCGAGTAAACCTTACCGCGTCATTATCTTCGATCAGGACAAATTTTAATATAAGCCTTACTGAACCCCGCTTGTTTGATTCCGAAATATCAGCAGGGGTTGATGCTTTCAATCAACGCCAGAATTATTTGAGTTTCGATACAAAAACATCGGGGTCTGGATTTCGCCTTGGAAAAAATATCACAGAATATGAGTCTTTAAGCTTAGGGTATAGATTCGAGAACGTAGAAGTCACGGGCGTTGCCGCTGCAAATGTAACCGATATCTTTAAGAATGAAACCCGAACAACCAGTCGACTTTCACCCACTTATGTCTATGATAGCAGGGACAACTTTTTAAACCCTTCCAAGGGGTGGAGGCATATGGTAGCATTTCAAATTGCTGGGTTAGGGGGTGCAAAATTTACTCGCTCCAGCTATGAAACCACCTATTATCACCCTCTGATAGGAAAACTGGTAGGAGCCGCACATGCGAGAGTAAATTTTGCAGAAGGTTATGGAGGAGAGACCCTACCTGCTTTTGAAAGATATTTCATGGGGGGGCCTACTTCGCTGAGAGGATTTACCATTCAAAACATTGGGCCTAAGGATACTAATGGCAACCCCGTTGGAGGAAGCAAATCATTGATCCTCAATGTGGAGACGCAATATCCCTTCACCAAGTCGTTGCGAGGTTTTTTGTTCTATGACCGAGGTAATGTTTATGGATCGGGGCCAGACATAAGTTCAACTTCGAAAGATTTTGATTTAGGTGAAATGAGAAATAGTGTAGGTGCTGGGATTCGTTTTATCAGCCCCTTTGGCCCTCTTGGTTTTTCTTATGGCATCAAACTTGATCGAAAGACGGGGGAAAGTTCTGGCGAATTCCATTTTTCCGCAGGCAGTGCATTCTAATTTAAACCACAAGTAAGGATTTGTATTATGCAGGTATTCTTTTCAAAAGTAGTTTGTTGTTCAGTATTTTTAATCGGATTGTTCTTTTTCGGGCCCATAACAACAACTCCATTTGCAGCAGAGAATAGGGTTGGATTCGTGGATATTCAAAAAGCAGTCATCAGTACTAAGGAGTGGAAAAAAAGCTTCGAAGATTTTAAGAAAGATTTTGCGAATGAGAAAAAAAAGATAAAATCCAGAGAATCCAGGATTAAAAAAATGTTGGCAGATTTAAACAAGCAAAGCTTTGTGCTTGATCCTGAATTGAAGAAAAAAAAAGAAGATAAATTTCGCAAAGAAAAAGTAGCTTTCGAAAGATATGTTCAGGATCAAAATGCTGAATTTGGTAAAAGCGAAAAAGAAATGACACAAAAAATTCTTCTCAAAATGATGAAGGTCATTCAAAAAATTGGTAAAGATAAAAAATATACAATGATTCTTGAACAGAAAGTCGTTCTCTATCATGACAAGGGTAATGACCTGACAAGTTTAGCAACAAAAACCTACGACAGAAGTAATAGATAAACTCCATCCAATTTTTACTGCGATTATGATTGAACGCATTTAATTTCAAATAAAAATTACTTTATCGACTAAGCAGTTTGAGAGCCGGGTTTCTTATGATGGACATAAATGAAATTAAAAAAATCATTCCTCATCGGTATCCGTTTCTTTTTGTGGATCGAATCATCGAATGTGATTTTGATTCCCGCATTGTGGGTATAAAAAATGTGACGGCAGATGAACCTTTTTTTCAAGGACACTTTCCGGAGTTTCCGGTGATGCCAGGGGTTCTTATCATTGAGGCTTTGGCGCAGACGGCTTGCATTTTGGGATTGAAAATTCTCAAGCTCGAAGGGCAAGGTTCCGTATTTTTTACAGGGATCGATGGGGCAAAGTTTCGAAAACCAGTGGTCCCGGGAGATCAGTTGCGTCTGGAGTTGACGAAAATAAAACAACGTAAATCTCTTTTTCGATTCGAAGGAAAAGCTTTTGTTGATGATAAGTTGGCAACCGAATGCACTATACAAGCCATGATGGGTAGCGAATAATCTGAATGATTAGATTTTTATTAGATATCTCAGATGCTTAACCCAATTTGAAACCAGATCACTCGTTTTAAACCTTGAACATTCACTCCAGTTCGATCATTGACCCAGGCGCAGAACTGGGGGCAGGTGTTTCAGTTGGGCCATTTTCGATTATTGGTCCGCATGTGCAAATAGGCCAGGAAACGGTTATCGGATCTCATACCTTAATTGAAGCCAACACGGTAATCGGAGAAGGTTGTAAAATTTTCCACGGTGCGTCGATAGGTGGCGAACCGCAAATCATGGGTTTCGAGGATGTTTCTTCCTCAGTCGAAATTGGCAATGGAACGGTTATACGTGAGTATGCGACCATACACCGATCTGGTTATAAGGATGGCGTGACGCGGATTGGAAAAAATTGCCTGCTAATGGCATATTCTCATTTGGGCCATGACTGTGAAATTGGCGATCAGGTAGTTATAGTAAATGGTACAGGTTTGTCGGGGCATGTCATAGTGGAAAATCAGGCTTTCATTTCGGGTCTGGTAGGGATACATCAATTTGTTCGAATTGGTAGAAACTCGATGATAGGCGGAATGGCAGGAGTGAATCAGGATGTTTTGCCTTTTTCAATGGTGGAAGGAACGCCTGCTCGTTTATTGAGTATCAATGCGGTAGGATTAAAGCGGGCAAACTTTAAACCCAATGTAAGAGCCGCGATAAAAAAGGCTTTTAAAATAATTTCTCAGCCCGATCTGAATACCAGTCAGTCCGTGGAAAAAATAAGGTCGGAATTTGAAATGCACGAAGAGATTAATCATCTGTTGGATTTTATTAAAAACTCCACTAGAGGGGTGACAAAGTAGTGAGTAAGGTTAAAGTTGGTGTTGTTGGAGTCGGAAGGATGGGTACATACCATGTGGGTATTCTCGCCGAATTGGTTGGTGTGGAACTTACCGCGGTAGTGGATACCGATCCCAAAAATCTAAATAAGATCGATAAAAATTATGGAACTCCAGGTTTCAGCAACCATCAGGATCTTTACGGCAAGGTTGAAGTTGCTGTGGTAGCTGTTCCAACAGGGTTGCATTACCCGATCACAAAAGATTTGTTGAGTGCGGGTATTCATGTATTGCTTGAAAAGCCTTGCGCAAATGACCTAGATCAGGCTCGTGAGCTTTTTAAAATTGCCGAAGATAAAGGTCTGACTTTGCATATTGGTCATGTGGAACGTTTCAATGGGGCAGTTCAGGAGTTGCATAAAATCGTTGATTCGCCCATTTTTGTAGAGTGTAAGCGCATGGGGCCTTTTACAGATCGTATTAAAGATGATGGAGTGGTACTCGATATAATGATCCATGATATTGATATTATTCTAAATCTTATTCAGTCTAAAGTAGTTAACATCAATGTGTTGGGCGCATCGGTGTTTTCTAAAAAGGACGATTTGGTAAACGCTCAACTTGAATTCGAAAATGGATGTATCGCCAACATTCTTGCCAGCCGGGCTTCTCAAAATCAAATTAGAACCCTCTCAGTCACCCAAAAAGATTCTTATGTTGTTTTGGATTACACCGATCAGGAAATTTATGTACATAAAAAATCTTCCTCTGAGCATAAGCTGAGCAAAGATTCAGTAAGGTATAAACAGGAATCGTTGGTTGAGAGAATCTTTGTGCACAAAGACAACCCTCTTAAACTGGAACTCAAACATTTTCTGGACTGTGCAACGAATGGCCATCAAAGAAAAGTGGCTATCAATAATGAGCTCTATTCTTTGGAAATCGCTTTGAATATTCTTGGTCAGTTCAATAAAAATCATTGAAAATAGTTTCCGGTCGGCGTGTAGGTCAGGGAAAAACCGCCGCAGTTAATAGGTCGGTATCCCTAAAAATAAATTTGTTAATATTTCCTCCCTTGCAAGGCAGGGCTAACAGTCCGGCCTGAATTTTTGTAATGCCATCCCACCCTACAAAAAAAATCGGATTGATTGCGGGTACCGGAGAAATTCCGATCTACTTCGCCAGAAAAGCCCAACAAAATGGAACGCGGTTGATAAGCATTGGTTTTTCGGATGAGATACAATCGAACCTTTCTCCCTATTCAGAGCAATGCTATTCATTTGGAGTCGGGCAACCGGGTAAAATCCTTGATGCGTTGAAAAAAAATAACGTAGAAGAATTGCTGATATTGGGGAAAGTGGATAAGAGTATTATCTATAAACTTCAATTGCCTGATTTGAAATTCATCAAGTTTTTAAAAAATATTGTTACCCATGAAGATAAAGTTTTACTTCTAGGGGTGATTGATGAACTAGAAAAAGAAGGCGTGCGTGTTCTAAGTCAGAAAGATTTTTTAGCAGAAATCTATCCCAAGACCGGTGTTCTGACTCGTCGAACACCTACTCAAAAAGAATTAGAGGATATCGAATTTGGATTGCCCATTGCGCGAAAACTGGCAGATATGGAAATCGGTCAGACTCTGGTAGTCAAAAATAAAACGGTCATTGCCGTTGAAGCGTTTGAAGGAACAGACAAGGCTATTCAACGTGGATGTGAATTGGCCAAGGGAGGCTGTGTGATAATAAAAGTCAGCAGAACAAATCAGGATTATCGGTATGATAGTCCTGGTATTGGTCCACAAACCATAAGAACTCTCATAGAAGGCGGGGCCTCGGTTTTAGCTTTAGAAGCAGAACGCGTGATGGTGGTGGAACAGGAAAAAGTTGTTAAAATATCTGATGAAGCCAAGCTTGCAGTGACATGTGTTTAGCAGGATGGACTCAGATTCAAGGGGAGTGAGGAAAATGAATATTCTAGAGCCTCATTTCTTAATAGTAGCAGGTGAAGCCTCAGGCGATTTACATGGGTCAAAACTTGTTCAATCTTTATTAGATATTTATCCCAAGGCTCGGTTTACCGGAATGGGGGGGACCCGTATGCGCGATGCTGGTGTTAATACTCTGTTTGGTATTGAGCGCATGGGAGCAGTCGGCCTGGTAGAAATTTTTGCCGATTTCGGTCATTATTTTAGTGTCTATCGCGCCTTGATGAAAGAAATTGCATCGCGTAAATACACCGCAGTGATACTTATCGATTACCCTACCTTGAATCTCAGACTCGCAAAGCAGGGTCGAAAGCACGATTGTCCTATTTATTATTTTATCAGCCCGCAAGTATGGGCATGGAGAAAGGGTAGAATAAAAGATATTCGTAAGTCGGTGCATAAGATGTTTGTTATTCTACCTTTTGAGGAAGAAATGTACCGGGAAGCAGGTGTTGATGCTGAGTTTTTAGGTCACCCTTTTATCGAAATGGTACACCCTACTCGTACCAGAGAAGAAAGCCTGGAAAAATTTTCTCTGAATTCAGATATAAAAACGGTTGGACTTCTTCCCGGAAGCCGGATGAATGAAGTCACTTCTTTGTTGGATGAAATGTTGCAGGCCGCAGAGAAAATAAAAAAAGAGTTAGGCTCTTGCCAGTTCCTACTTCCTGTTGCTGAATCGATCAATACTGATTTGATTCAACAGAAGTTGGGTTCTAATCCGCTCGATATAAAAATAATTCAAGGTGAAACCTATGACGTAATGAACACTTGCGATACTCTTATAATCGCATCGGGCTCGGCGACTCTTGAAGCCGGAATCATAGGTTGTCCCATGGTGATTGTTTATAAACTGAGTCCATTGACTTATTGGTTGGCTCTCAGGCTTGTAAATACTCCTTATTATGGGTTGGTCAATATTGTAGCGGGAGAAGGCGTTGCTCCAGAATTGATTCAGAGTGAGGCAAACGCAGAAAACATTGCAGCAGAAACTTTGAAATTTTTAAAGAACCCTGAACATTGCCAGGAAGTACGAGATCGATTATTGCGAGTTCGTAAAAACCTGGGTAGCCCGGGAGTAATGAAGGCCGTTGCGTCGAGCATGGCTAATTCATTATCAAAAATAACTCCACATGAAAAAATTTCTCTTTAATTATGTAATTCCCTATCTTCTATATGGAGTTGTTTACCTGTGGTGCGCGACACTTCGCATGAAGAACCTGAATAGCGAGGCGGAAAATCAAATCAAGAGTTTGACCGGACCTTATATTCTAACTTTGTGGCATGGAAGAATTTTTTATCTATTCTATTTTCTAAGAAATCGCCCCGATTATTTTTTATTGATCAGTCCGAGTGCAGACGGAGATTTGTTGGCAAAGCTTGCACGTTTGATGGGATATTCTGTGATTCGCGGGTCTACATTTAAAAAAGCAGTGCCTGCGGCTCGGTCTCTGATTCGCGTTTTGCGAGACGGTCAACGAATCATAATCATTGCAGATGGTTCCCGTGGTCCGCGTTGTGTTGCCCAGTCTGGTTCTTTGCAATTGGCGGCTATTACCAAATTGCCATTGTTTCCAATGACTTTTTCAGCAAAGAACAAGGTAGCTTTGAACACTTGGGACAAATTTATTCTGCCTCTTCCCTTCACCCGCTGTAGCATAAACTTCGGTTCTCCCATTTACCTTGCTTCGCGGACTTCAGAAGAATTGGTTGAAGAAAAACGCCTGGAGCTCGAAACAAAGTTAAACCACCTTTCGTCAGAATGTGACAAAGCTTGAAAACGCTTAAAAATTAACCATTTTCATGAGCATTTTGTCTTAAAATTAGGCACGGGTTCGGGTTTGAATTTAATAGGGGGGTATGGTATAGTTTTTTTCGCTTCTTCAACTCCTTTAAATGCATAGGTTTTTGGTCAGATACTCATGAGTGTGTCGACCGTCAGTGTTGGCACGGAAATTGTACACTGCAGGGGTAACGGTGTTATTAAGGGGGTATTTAAGCGAATCAATTAGGTGTCAATACAAACCTGATGGTAAGTCGTTAGCAGACCCTGATCTATCTGAACAAATTGGCTAGAGGTTACTTATGAAAAAGGTTGAGGCAATTATTAAGCCTTTCAAACTGGATGAAGTTAAAGACAAGCTTAATGAAATTGGTATAAAAGGCATAACTGTCAGTGAAGTGAAAGGTTATGGTCGACAAAAAGGTCACACCGAACTATACCGTGGAGCTGAATATGTTGTGGATTTTCTTCCGAAGATAAAAATGGAAATTATTGTCAGTGATACCCAGGTGGAAGATGTGATTAACACAATTATGCAAGCCGCGCAGACAGGTAGAATTGGTGATGGAAAGATTTTTGTAATTGACCTTCAGGACACCATTCGTATTCGAACTGGGGAACGCGGAGAAGATGCTGTTTAGCCTTTGCAATAAGTTGAGTTTGTAACTTGCAGAGGTGGTTCCGGAAAATTTGTTTATTTCAGTTCAGCAGTCGTTATGCGGCGCTGGACTTTTCTGTTTTATTTTAGTGAACTTATTTTAATTAATTTTTGCAGGAGAAATATTAATGACCCCCAAAGAGGCGGTAGCTTTCGCTAAACAAAATAAAGCCCGAGTCATCGATTTGAAGTTTATGGATCTGTTGGGTTCGTGGCAGCATTTTTCTGTTCCCACCAGTGAATTAGCAGAAGACTTGTTTGAAGAAGGACTGGGCTTCGATGGATCAAGTATCCGTGGTTGGCAGGCTATCAATAACAGTGACATGCTAGTTATTCCTGATCCAGCTACAACGGTCATGGATCCTTTTATGAAGCACCCAACCGTTAGCATGATTTGTAATGTTGTTGACCCCATTACCAAAGAAAAATACAGTCGAGATCCGAGAAACATAGCGCAAAAAGCAGAGGCCTATCTTAAATCCACGGGCATCGGCGACACAGCATATTTTGGCCCTGAAGCTGAATTTTTTATCTTCGATAATATTCAGTACGATTCAACAACGAATGAATCTTTTTATTCCATCGATTCAGAAGAAGGAACTTGGAATACAGGTAGTGACGAAGGCCCTAACCTGGGTCACAAACCTCGCCATAAGGAAGGTTATTTCCCCGTTGCTCCCTCCGACACATTACAAGACATTCGAACTGAAATGATGTTGACGATGGAACAAGTGGGTATCACCATGGAGTGTCATCATCATGAAGTTGCCACTGGTGGGCAGTGTGAACTCGCGATGCGTTTTTCGTCACTCGTAGATAATGCCGATAAACTGATGTGGTACAAATACATCGTTAAAAATGTTGCGAAAGCACATGGTAAAACGGCGACATTTATGCCGAAACCTATGTATGGCGATAACGGTACAGGAATGCATACCCATCAGAGTATCTGGAAGGATGGTAAACCTTTGTTTGCCGGGAACAGTTATGCCGGATTTAGTGAAATGGGACTGCACTATATTGGTGGAATTTT
>CALJGH010000097.1 GCA_938073925.1 uncultured Nitrospinaceae bacterium | reverse complement strand
CTGAATATCTATTTCTAGCCATTTTACCCCCCCTAATCAACAGGTTTTTGACCCAAATCCTAATATAGCGAATGGATCAGTTTTCGGGGGGGGCAGGCCATAACGATAACCAGCGTTGCAGAAGAATAACCTTGAAGAAAGTTTTCGGCTGTAAAAATAATTCTATCAAGGGTATGATTTAATTGCATACTATTTTATAGTTATTTTTCCTGTCGTTGCTATGTCGAACCGGTTCGAAATGGTTTGAGCAAGAAGAGCATTACCTTGTGGTGAATAATGATGAATATCCTCCCCTTTGTTTCCGTATAAAAAAGTTATTTCATTTTTTTTGTTGTATTCCACAAGTGTTTTTAAGTAATCAATGTGTGGAAGATTATAAAGGTCCATCATTAAAGCGAAGTATTTGTAATAACTTTCAAAGCCAGGATCAAAATTTATACAAGAATCTTTATCTTTGTTTTGCTTGCAGGTAACTCTCTCAACTGCTTTAAGGGCGGGCGATAAAACGATTAGTGTTGAAATATTCTTTTCTATTCCTAAAATTCTTATGCCATCGATTAGTTTGGCTATTGTGGGGCTCGCCTTATTTCGTTCGATAACTCTCGTTTTGCATTGGTCTTTAAGCAGGGTAGGAGTTATGTATTTTAAGAACCGCGAACGAGTGTAAAGGTTTGAGCAGGAAAACTTGGAAATTTCTGGATTTAAATAGATCAGGTTTCCATTGTTGTAGCTAAAAAAGGGTTTGCTTATTCCAAATCGAGTACCTTTTCTTGTTTCATTCAGGTCATTGGCGGTGTAAATAACCAATACAATTATTTTAGGATTTAATTGGTCTATATGTCTTTTTAAATTTAAAAAATACTGCCCGATACCATACCCAGGTACCCCAAGATTTAATACTTGATAGTCATTATTTATTTTCCCGAGGTAATGGGAAACGGTTTCGTCATTATTCACGCCGAGACCAAATGTTACAGAGTCTCCTACTAATAAGATATGTCCTTTTGAGAAATCCACTTCCTTAGATCTCATTCCGAGAGAGTTTGTTGTGTAGGTTACTTTTTTATTGCTAACGGTTTTCGCGGGAATGGTTTCCCACCCTAGTTGCGGGTGAAACTGGCAAATTTCGCATACAAAAAAATTATCGTTTGATTTCCAAAAATAGGTTTCGACGAGAATTAAACCGAGTATACTTGCTAGGAAGGTAGTTGCCAGTGCGAGGAGAATGTTTTTCTTTTCGAGCATAAAGTTCAGTCCCTCAAATAAACCCTTTTGTTTCACATCAATTACTATATTAAATCAGATCTTTATTATATTTGGGTTTTGTTTGGGGAAAGTAGTTTCAAGCGGGTGATGTCGAGTTCTTAAAGGGTATGATCAATCGTTCAACGGGCCGATTGTTCTGGAGGTGTTCTTTTAGAATTTCATCCATATCTTCCTTACTTCGTGGCGCGTACCATACGGCATCAGGATAAACAACCAGAGTAGGGCCTTGGGCGCAAGCATCGAGGCAACCAGCCTTGTTTACTCGAATCTTGCTCTTTAATCCTAATTCGTGAACGCGGCCTTTGATGTGATCAAGGAGGTCAAGCGAACCTCGTGATGCGCAACAACCTCTTTTGTCGTCGGTTTTTCTTTCGTTAATGCAGATGAAAATATGTTTTTGGAAGCGGCTCATAGATGAGGGCTAATCAGCTTTGGGTATCTTATGGGTGGGTTCGTTTTCGTTGTTTTTTTTCAACTGTCCAAAGTTGACGTAGCATCTTTCACAGCTATCGGGGAACACGGTAACAATCACTCCACTTTCAATTGTTGCCGCAAGCTTGAGAGCACCCACCAAAGCCCCTGCGGAAGAATGTCCTACAAGAATTCCTTCTTGTTTTTCTAGTGTCTCCACCATGTCGTAGGCTTCTTCGGTTGGAACACTGATTTTGCCCTCTAGCTCTTCTTCTTTGTAAATTCCGGGAACGATGGATGATTCCATATGCTTAAGCCCTTCGAGTCCATGCAACGATTCTGCGGGTTCAACAGCGTAGCATTTAATGTCGGGGTTGAGGTCACGAAGGCCGCGACTGGTTCCCATAACTGTTCCACCTGTGCCGATGCCGGCAAGAAAATGGGTGACACGGTTATTCGTTTGTTTCCAGATTTCTTGAGCTGTGGTCTCGTAATGGGCTTTCCAGTTGGAGTCGTTATTGTATTGGTCTGGCATGAAATACTTATCGGGATCTTTTTCATAAATCTCACGGGCGAGTATGATAGCACCATCGGACCCTTCAAATGGACTGGACGTGACAATTTCCGCACCATAAAAGTCAGCCATGAGACCTTTTCTTTCTTTACAGACGTTGGCTGGCATGACGAGTTTGACTTTATAGCCTTTGATTTTTCCTATCAGGGCGTATGCAATGCCAGTGTTGCCGGATGTGGAGTCGAGGATGGTTTTATCCTTGGTCAGTCTTCCAGATTTTTCTCCATCTTCAATCATTTTGAGGGCGGGACGTGATTTCACAGAGCCGCCGGCATTTTTCCACTCGGCCTTGGCATAAATATCAACATTCTTATATTCTTTACCAATGTTATGCATGCGAATTAAGGGTGTGTTGCCAATTGCGTCTAATACTGAATTATCCGTAATAACCGGGCAGGTGGGAGCCTGAACCTCAAAGGGAATTGGAAAACTCAATGGTTTTGATGACATAAAATTATTCAAAAAAAATCAACTCGCTGTTATCATTATTTTATCGGGATAATGGGTGTGTTTAAAGGTTTTTATCAGCGCGACAACCCACAGAACTCTTCGTAATCGATCAGCTCCGTGATCGTGGGGGAATCGCTACAGATTGGACAATTGGGATCTCTTTTAAGTTTTAATTTTCTAAATTCGGTCTTTAGCGCATCATACAGGAGTAAAGACCCAATCAGCGTTTCGCCTTGACCCAAAATCAACTTCAAAGTTTCTACAACCTGAAGGTTGCCAATTATGCCTGCCAGAACACCAAGGACACCGCCTTCTTGACAATTGGGCACAAGGCCAGGTGGAGGTGGTTCCGGGTATAAACAGCGATAACAGGGACCTTCTTTTGGCTTGAACACTGTTACCTGACCTTCAAAGCGAAAAATACTTCCATGAATATTGGTTTTTCCGGTCAACACACAGGCATCATTAATTAGGTAACGAGTGGCAAAATTATCTGTGCCGTCCAGTATGTAGTCATAGCCTTCAAATAGGCGCATGATATTTTCTGAGGTTAACTTCTCATTGAATACAGTGACTTTGACATCGGGGTTTAGAGCTTCAATGGTTTTCTTTGCAGACTCGGTTTTGAGCATGCCTATGCGCTCTGTATTGTGGATGATCTGTCTTTGCAGGTTACTAAGGTCAACCGTATCAAAATCTATGATTCCCATGTTACCGATTCCTGCTGCGGCAAGATAGTAAGCTGCAGGCGAACCCAGCCCACCAGCACCAACAAGCAGTACCTTGGACCCTAGAAGAACGCTCTGTCCTTCGCCTCCTACTTCGGGGAGGATGATATGGCGGCTGTATCGTTCAACCTGCTCATCGGAAAAGTCGAACATCAGTTAGCTCCACCCGCAATAGCAGGAATGATTGAAATTTCATCACCGTCTTTTACAGCGGTTTTTTCACCTTCAAGAAAACGGATATCGTCTTCGTTGAGATAAATATTAATGAATCTTCTTGGAGAGCCATCTTCCTCACAGATTCGTTCTTTGATACCCGCGAATTGCGACTCAAGGTTATTGAGAATTTCAGTTATATTAGAACCATCAGCCATTACTTCACTTTTGTTGTCGGTCAACTTCATCAATGGGGTGGGTACTCTTACTTTTACAGCCATTCTTTACTCCTTTTATACCGTTAAACTGTTGGCAAAAAAATCTTCAAAATTATTTACATTTGGTTCGATCACAGCTGGAGCCTCAAAAGAGCCAGCAAGAGCTTCCTGGGTTTTAAGTCCATTCCCGGTTACGCAGATCACCGTTATCTCATCGGGTTTAATGCGTCCTTGTTCGACAAGTTTTTTTGTAACTCCTACCGTCACGCCGCCAGCGGTTTCTGTGAATATACCTTCTGTTTCTGCGAGTAGTTTCATCGACGCAACTATTTCTTCATCTGAAATATCTTCACCATAACCGCCGCTTGTGTTAGCCGTTTTAATTCCGTAATAGCCATCAGCGGGATTTCCAATTGCGATCGATTTGGCAATGGTATTTGGTTTTACAGGGGTAATATTTTCGCTACCGTTTTTGATTGCAGTGGTAACGGGTGAACATCCAGTAGCCTGTGCAGCAAAAATTTTACTTTGTACCTTGTCAACCAGTCCCAGCATTTCAAATTCGTGAAATGCTCTCCATATTTTTGTGATCAGGGAACTACCGGCAACAGGAACGACAACGTTGTCAGGAGTTTTCCAGCCCAGTTGTTCGGCAATTTCATAACCGTAAGATTTAGAACCATCTCCATAGTAAGGGCGTATGTTGATATTGACAAAAGCCCACTTATGGTTGACAGCAATTTCGCTACATAAGCGATTGACTTCATCGTAATTTCCTTTAACTGCGATTAATTGGGTTCCATAAATTAGTGTGCCGAGAATTTTTCCGGCCTCCAATCCGTCAGGAATAAAAATTACGCTTTTTAATCCCGCCTCTGCGGCGTGAGCGGCAACGGAGTTTGCCAAGTTTCCGGTAGAAGCACAGGATAATGTGTCGAACCCAAACTCTATCGCTTTTGAAACAGCTACCGCGACAACCCGATCTTTGAAAGAGAAGGTAGGATGATTGACACTATCATTTTTTATATAGAGGTTGTTTATCCCCAAAGCTTTACCCAGGTTTTTAGCATGAACTAATGGAGTGAAGCCTGTGTTAAGGCCGACCTTAGGGTCTTCGTCGATGGGTAGCAGAGCCTGATAACGCCACATAGAGGGCGGCCCAGACTCGATAGACTTTTTGCTTACGACTTTTTTAATACCTTCATAGTCATAATTGATTTCAAGCGGACCAAAACAGTATTCACATACATGGATTGGTTCCTTAGCATATTCTTTTTTACATTCTTTGCAGATCAAGCCTTTTACATAACCCATTCAAGCAATTCCTTAATTTTATTGCAGAAAAATAATAATTGTAATTAGGGATACTTCGGATACCAATTTTATTTGTAAGTTCTGGCTAAGGTTCAAAGAGAGCTCGTCTGCAAGGTAAAACCATAACCACATTTTTTTTAGGGCCTAATTCCTTGGCCACTTGATTGGCAGCAAAACATGCAGCTCCCGAAGAACTACCAACAATAAGTCCTTCTTCTTTCCCAAGTCTCTGGGCAAATAGAAAAGCATCTTCATCAGTAACTGTTAAAATCCGGTCTAGAATATCAAAGTTCAGGACCTTTGGTTTAAAACCAGCTCCAATCCCCTGAATTTTATGAGGTCCGGGTGGTTTTCCTGATAGAACTGCCGAGGTTGCAGGTTCTACCCCCACTATTTTTACTTCCTTATAATGTTCCTTTAAAACTTCACCTACACCTGTTATTGTTCCGCCAGTGCCGATTCCTGCTATAAACATATCAAGAGGTTCTCCTTTCATCGCAGCAACGATTTCGGGGCCTGTTGTTTTTCTATGTGTTTCCGGGTTGGCCGGATTATTAAACTGTTGTGGCATGAAATAATCTGGATTTTTTGCCAGTATTTCTTCAGCTTTTTCAATCGTTCCTTCCATACCGAATTCGGCGCGACTTAGTTCCGTTTTAGCGCCAAAACTTTCCAGAATCATTCTTCTATCCGTGCTCATGTTCTCTGACATGACTAATACAACATTATATCCCTTCACAGCACCCACTAGCGCAAGGCCTATACCTGTATTTCCACTAGTGGGTTCAATTATTGTCGAACCCGGCTTCAAAATGCCTTTTTCTTCGGCATCTTCTACCATAGCTAAAGCGATTCGGTCTTTTACGCTGCCTCCTGGGTTGAAAAACTCCAGTTTGGCATAAATATTGGCACCGTTTTCTGGGATAACGTTATTCAGTTTAACCAAAGGAGTTCCACCGATCAACTCTAAACTATTCACAAATTTGGATTTAGTCATTTTCATTCTGGCGAATATATGTGTTTTTTGAATTCATGCCGAAGAGCCAACCCTGTTATGCCATTGAGGGACAGACATGCCGGAATTTTATATTAAAACTAAGGTATATAATGCTTTAGATCGGCCATGAATTCAAGCCATTTGTGGGGTTTTGAGGGGAGAAAAAGGAGAAAAAACCAGCTTTAATAATTTACTAAATAATTCCCCAGTTACCATCCTTTAAGAAGCCATTAGGATGGGCTGTTCTTTTTGAGTCCGCGCAACCGATTTTTAAACTGGCGGGTCACGAATTGAGAATCTTCCTTGTTGGAAATCACATGCGGGGTGATGAAAATCATCAACTCGGTCTTTTTGAGAGTGGTCGATTCTGAACCAAACAATTTTCCAACAAGAGGAAGGTCTTTTAGGAAGGGTACACCTGAAATCGTATCCGTTGAGTCCGTTCGCATCAATCCACCCATTATTAGAACCTGATTATCTTTCAATACCACTTCGGTGTTGACCTGACGGGTGTTGAAAGAAGGCTGAGTTCCTACATCGGTACCGCGGCTGGAAATTTCCTGTAGGATTTTCAGGTTGACGTAGTTATCGGAGTTGATCTTTGGTGTGATTTCCAGTTTGATTCCTACGCTGCGGTACTCCACAGAACTAGTTACAACCGCGCCACCACCAGAGGGTGTTGATGCCTCCTGTACGATAGGAATTTCATCAGTTATAGCAATGTTTGCCGCTTTGTTGTCAGCGGTCACAAGTATGGGATTCGCGAGAATGTTGGCTTTGGAGTCGGACGCAAAAACCTGTAACCGAGCAATCACTTTATCTGGATCACCGATAATAAAGCTTCCACCTTGTAGAAATGAAGCGGTGGCTGTGCCAATGGAATCACCGAGGGTACCTGTGGTAGTCGCTTTATTTACTCCTCCTTGCACGGTGGTCGACCCTGCCGTGCCTTTCGCTGCCCAGTCAACACCAATATCTGTTGTCTCATCCA
>CALJGH010000096.1 GCA_938073925.1 uncultured Nitrospinaceae bacterium | reverse complement strand
CCAGCCTGACGCTCCGCTACCTGCCCTTCAAATCTTTTCTTCTGGTCTATAGGATCATTCAACTCGGTATAGGCGTTGGCAATTTCCTTTCGACCAATAAAAAGTTCAAACCGCTCAACTAACTCCGGGTCATCTTCTTTTTGCTTAGAGAGGGGTGACAATGCTAACGGATAGTCCGTAATAAAAGTGGGCTGTGACATTTTCGGTTCCACAAAATGATCAAACAGTTTTGCGAGGATTTTTTCATGGCTGTCCTTTTTTTCCAACGCCACTTTATTTCCCAAAGCAAATGCTGCTGTCTTTTCTGGGTCGCCCAGATGCTCCTCAGCAATGCCTCCAATATCAATCAAGGATTGCCGGAAGGTGCAACGCCGAAATGGCTGGGAAAAATCAATTGTTTCCGTTACCGATTCACCATTCACAACGCTCGTATAGGGAAACTTATAATCTTTTTCTGGGAAAACCTTTTCACAGATGAAACGAAAAAGGTCTTCTGTTAAATCCATCAAGTCATTGTAATCGGCATAAGCCGTATAGAATTCAACCATGGTGAACTCAGGGTTGTGTTCAGTCGATATGCCTTCGTTGCGAAAATTTCGATTGATCTCGTAAACTCTTTCCATTCCCCCGACCACTAGCCGCTTTAGAAAAAGCTCCGGCGCGACACGAAGATAAAGATCCATATCCAAAGCATTGTGGTGTGTCTTGAAAGGACGAGCCGTCGCACCACCGGGGATAGACTGCATCATTGGAGTCTCAACTTCGAGATAATCCCGCTCATTCAAGTAATCACGAAGCGCGGAAATAATTTTACTTCGCAGAACAAAAACTTTTTTAACATCCGGGTTGACGATCAAATCCACATAACGCTGTCGATAACGCAGTTCAACATCTTTCAGTCCATGCCATTTTTCCGGAAGGGGTTGTAAGGACTTAGACAGCAAAGTAACCTTGCTTGCAAACAGGGTCAACTCTCCTGTTTTTGTTTTAGATACTCTTCCGTTGATTCCAATAATATCCCCGATATCAAACTTCCCAAATAACTCATAGGCCTCTTCGCCTAAAGCATTTTTATTGACAAAGACCTGAATTTTCCCGGTGGAATCCTGAATATTTACAAAAGTCGTTTTACCGTGTTTGCGTCGGGTCATAATCCGGCCTGCTGTTATGCAGGTATGATCCTTTTCATCCAGTTCTTCTTTACTGCCCCCGTCAAAATCCTGCACCAGCGATTTAATAGCGGTATCAACTTTAAACCGGTTTATGTAGGGAGCAATTCCCTTCTCTCTCAGGTCCGCAAGTTTTTCATGCCTGAGTTTGATTAAATGTCCTAATTCTTCCATGAGCTGAATTCATTTCTTTTTTTGAGTGATAGGGAAAACTGGCTATTTTTTGTACGCTGGAATAAGTCTAATATTATCTAGCAAACTCGGTAAATCTAGATTCACGAACCACAGTGACTTTAATTTCACCAGGATACGTCACCTCTTTTTCAATTCTCTTCGCGACATCGCGTGCGAGGATATTAGCACTTTGATCATCAGTTCCACTAGGCGTGACAATGATGCGAACTTCTCGGCCAGACTGAATTGCAAAAGTTTTCTGTACACCTTTAAACGAGTCGCCGATATCTTCCAGTTGCGTCATACGCTTAACATAAGTTTCCAGCATCTCGCGTCGCGCCCCTGGTCTGGATGCAGAAATCGTATCTCCTGCCGCCACTAGAACCGCGTATGGGGATTCTGCTTCACAATCTTCATGATGCGCCGCGATAGCATTTAACACGAAAGGGTGTTCGCCATAGCGTTTAGCAATATCTACCCCTAAAGAAGTATGAGTTCCATCGGTTTGATGATCAATGGCCTTGCCGATATCGTGCAATAGCCCTGCACGTTTCGCCATGTTTTCGTTCAAACCGAGTTCAACAGCAATGGCTCCGCAAACAAATGCAACCTCCTGAACATGTTCGAGAACATTCTGTGTGTAGCTGGTTCGATACTTGAGCCTACCAAGTAGCTTAACCATTTCAGGATGCACATTATCAATCCCCACATTAAGGACTGCCTGCTCTCCCGCTTTCTGAATCTCTTCGGTCACTTCTTTTTTGCATTTAGCGACTACATCTTCTATTCGGCCAGGGTGAATACGGCCATCAAGAGTTAAATGTTCGAGAGCCCGCCGTGCCACTTGCCTCCGAATCGGATCAAAACCGGAGAGCACTACCGCACCTGGCGTGTCGTCAATGATCAGGTCGATTCCTGTTGCCTGCTCAAGAGCCCGGATATTGCGTCCTTCGCGACCGATGATACGACCTTTGATATCATCACTAGGCAACTCGACCACAGCAACAGTCGTCTCAGCGACATGATCGGAAGCTAGTCTTTGAACCGCCATGGTGATTAATTTTCGTGCTTTGTCATCCGCCTGCGATTTCACTTTTTCTTCAATTTTCTTTACTTCACGTGCGGCGTCCATCTTGGCTTCATTAATGACTTTATTCTTTATCTCTTCTCGCGCCTTTTCCGCCGTATAAGAACCTATTACTTCGAGGTTTCTGAGCTCCTCTTCAACCAGTCGCTTGTATTCTGTTTTTTGCTGCTCGATCTCTTTATTATCCACATTGAGTTTTGCGAACTGAGATTCGATCTCCTTTTCACGTGACTCAAATTTTGCAGACTCGTTTCTCAGGTCTCGTCCTTTTTGCTCAAGGTTTTTTTCCTGATCACTAAGGCTATCTCGCTTGCTTTTCATTTCCTTTTCTAATTCGCCTTTTACTACCAAGGATTTTTCCCGGGCTTCGATTTCTGCAGATTTCATGCGGCTTTCGACCTCTTTCTCCGCTTCGGCGATAATTTTCTGGCGGCGTGCTTCCGCTTCTTTAATCTGATATTCCGTGAACATCTTCCGCAAAAAATAACCAATCCCGTACCCGATCGCTAAGGCAAATAGCATTCCCCCGATCAAGGTACTGAAATTTACTTTTATGGCAGTGAAAATATGCATTTAAAAACCTCTAGAAGTAAACAAACTGAATGTTTCCGGAAACCTCAGCAGTTTAACGTGTCTTTTTCAGTAAAAACCTTTTGCATCTTTTTATCCCAAACATCCTGATGCAGGTAGCCCACTATTTGAAAATCGTAAGCGACCCCTAAACGCAAAGAGTTGGCCGGCAACTCCATGAACAATCTGTCGTAATAGCCGCCACCGAAGCCTATTCGCCCGCCGGAGGAATTAAACGCCAAACCCGGAGTTACGATGACATCTATTTTATTCAGTGAAACGGCAGGAACACCGGAAGGCTCCCGAATTCCAAAAGCATTGATATCGAAACCTGTTTCCAGACTGTTAATCTCACAGACTTCTAGTTTATTTTCGGCTTCGACCACCCGCGGAACATAAACTTTCTTTCCAAGGTTCAAAGAGCGCACGATCATGGCATCCGTGCGCACCTCTTTTCCAAATGACAAATAATATAAAACAGAGTCACGGCTCAAAAAATCTTCGCAGGAAAACAGGTTTTCTTCAATCTTCCTGCTAAAATCAACAACCTCATCCGGTGTTAGATCATTTCTACGCCGGGTCATCAACTTCCGGACGGCTGCCTTTTCGAGTTCTGGAGTAGCGCAAACCATAGTATCCCCAACCAATCGCGCAAAATAAAGATATCGTAACCCACAACCCAACCGGGTACATTCTAAGCTTTAGGTGAGAACCAGCAACATCAGGGATTCAGCCTGGTAATTTCAGGCCTGAGGAGAGACAAGGTGAGGCAAAATAATAAGATTATTTTGAAGGATTTATCAAAAAAACGAAACACACTGTCCGTTCATAATCTTCACTCCACAAACAAGCCTGGAACTCTTTAAACAATGAAAACCAGACCTTATATATTCAGGCTCACCTGGGCTATCTGCCCCTGAAGCTCTTAACTCAATCAAAAAATCCCCCCGTAATGCCGTGCAAAAACTATTTTTTGAACCTGTCAAGGACAGGTGGGGTATCCGTGAACTACTTTAGGCTTCCTACCGGAGCAGGCATGCACACCGCAGCCGATTCATCAACCCCTTTTACGAACTGTTGGCTCAAGAAATTAAATTTTTACTCGAGCACAACAGGGAGACAACAAATACAAATTTGACTTTATCGTATCACAAAGGCAAAACACCCTCAAGAGCTATATAAGCACCATAACCATCTACCTTTCAATAGTTTGAATCTCATTTTCCAGGGCCTCGATCATCCGCCCAATTTTTTCTTCATGGGACTTGTCATTAACATCGTTCTGTTTTTGCAACTCTATTAATTCCTGCGCAATATTGAGAGCCGCAAGGACGGCAAGATCAGCAGAGCTAGTTTTGCTAAGGGCTGCGGCCAACTCGCGCATTTTTGCATCGACATAAGCTGCGACCTCTTCCATGCTCACCTGGTCATAAGAACTCTTTAAGCTATAGGTTTTGCCATAAATTTGTATTTTTGCCATTGTCAGATCAAGTTAAATCAAATTTTTCAAGTTTTTCCAAAAGATGCACAACCTTTTCGCGAACTTGTTTTTTATCTTTTTCACTGTTCTTACTTGCCACTTCCAGTTCAGCAAGGCGCTCCAGTTTCCCCTTGGCAAAATCCTGTTCCTTTGCCAAGAACTCGCCTTCGCGCATCAGACCTTCTACCTGCAATGTCAGCTTTTGGTTCTCTTCTTTAAGCTGGCGATACGCCTCAAGTAAAATCGAAACACCTGCCTCTAACTTTTCTATATCGGGTTTGGACATGGCAGAATCGTAGCACCCAGAAATTAGGGTGTCAATGGGATCAATGAGGTCGCCTATTCCCTGAGAGACGCATCCAACTCAGTCTTTAACGTTTGAACGATGGTTTCAAATAAAGGGCTGACCTCATCGTCCGACAGGGTCTTATCTTTAGACTGAAAAGAAAGGGCAAAGGTGAGACTTTTTTTATCCGACTGGATTTTTTTTCCTTCAAAATGGTCGTACAACTCGACTCTTTTTAAAAGTGGCTGACCTGCTTTTAAAATCAAATCAGATGCCTTCTGTGAGGTGACTTGTCTATCCACCAGAATAGAAATATCGCGATAAGTTTCCGGGAATTTCGCAATGTTCTGAAAATGCGGACGCGGTGGAAGTGATTTCTCAAGTTTTTGCAGATCCAATTCCCAAACGAAAACTTTTTCTACAATCTCCGTTTTGCCAGGTGAAAGCTGTCCCATATAGCCTAGCTCGTTTGCATCGACATAACAGTTTGCCGATTTCTCCTCCAATAAATAGGACCTGTTGGCATTTGCGGGGAAACCCACTTGCAATCCAAAATGGGAACATAAATTATCCAGAGCTCCCTTTAGATCATAAAAATCGTATTCCTTGCCACGCGGCTTCCAAGGCGTAAGTTCATAAGGCCCCAACACGGCAGCCGTCAAAACAGTTTTCTGAACGCGCTTCCCCTGAGAATCTATAAAATAAACACTGCCAATCTCAAAAAGCTTGAGAGGCTTTTGCCCCTTACTCAAATTATTCTGAATGGTCTTCAGCAGCCCGGGAATCAAACTTGTGCGCATAGTGTCGTTTTCAGAGCTTAAAGGATTCTTCAACGAAATCACTTTATCTTCTGTAGATGCAAACGAAGACAAATAATTTTCGGCTTGTTCGCATTCAACAAAACTGAAATGAACTGTTTCAGAAAACCCTGTATGACAAAGCACCTCCCTTATTTTACGCAACATAGTTTGCCGGAGAGCAATACGCACCGGTCTCACCGAAGCTACAGGATAAACAGTGTCAACCTTGTCAAACCCATCGACCCTGGCAATTTCTTCAATAACATCTACTTCACGCGTCAGATCAGGACGAAAGCCAGGGATCTCTATTTGCAAGGTTCCACCCTTTATCGCCGCTTCTACTTTTAACCCCAAACGGGAAATAATTTCTTTTATCTGCTCCGCGCTAAAATCAGCACCCAGCAACTGATTCACACGAGAAACTCGCAATGCCATTTGAATGTTCTCACGAGTTTTTGGGTAAACATCAATTCTGCCTTTGCAGATATCCCCTCCCGCCAGTTCCTGGATCAAACAAGCCGCTCGAGCCTGAGCGGTGATGACTCCCTCCATATCCACGCCTCTTTCAAAGCGGTAAGACGAGTCAGACCGTAAGCCATATTTTTTCGAAGCCTTCCGTATAGCCGAAGAATCAAAACACGCGCTTTCCAAAACAATATTTTTCGTTGCCTCAGAAACCTGACTATTCGCTCCGCCCATGATCCCTGCTAGAGCAACAGGCTTTTCCTCATCAGCGATAACCAGCGCATCCACATCCAGTTTCAATTCGCTGCCATCGAGGCTGGTAAATTTTTCGCCCTTGTTTGCATTGCGAATAATGATTTTATTTCCAGAAAGCAGTTCACGGTCAAAAGCGTGCAGTGGTTGACCGTACTCCATCATTACAAAGTTGGTGATATCCACAATATTGTTTATGGGCCGCAACCCAATTGCCTGCAATCGGTCGCACAACCATTTGGGAGAAGGACCCGGCTTAACATTTTCAATTACTAGCGCGGTATAACGCGGACACAAACTTTCTTCCAAATTTTCAACAGCAATCTTCTCTGCAACAGGGTTTCCACCCCAACTTTTCCCCAACGCTTGTAAAGCATCCGGGGGATTAAAAGTTCCTCCCATAAGCGCAGACACTTCACGCGCCACACCCAGATGCGACAAACAATAGCCACGATTAGGAGTCACATTCAGTTCCAACACATCACCCTTTTCTTCGTCGAGTAATTCGTGGCTTTCAATTTCTAAACCGGCCATCGTGAGCATATGGCCCAGCTCTGCCACAGGCGCGTCAATTTTCACATATTCTTTCAGCCAATCTACCTGAACTTTCATCTTTCCCCTTTCCCGCTAATGCGGGAGGCAATAGGTCTATTCTATATAAAACTGGCAATTACTTTTTGGCCTTTTACCAAGTCAGCCCACCTTTCCTCAACGCGTAGTCTTGGGGGATTATAAGCGAAGCATTTTCAAAAATCTACGCTATCTCGGCATTGCATTTCCTCTCGTTATAGGATATCAAGGGTTTTACATCTATCATTCGGTCAACCTTATGAAACTCACCGACGTGCGAATTCTGGCATTGCTGAAGAAAAAAATCAGCCGCCCGATGAAAATCTCCGAGCTATCCAAACAATTAGGAGTAACAGAGGCAGATCATCGTCAGTTCCGCAACCGTATCAAAGACATGGCCGTTCAAGGTTCGTTGATAAAAATTCGTGGCGGTCGTTACGGTCTCCCTGATGAAATGAACCTGATCACTGGGAAATTGCACGGACATCCGAACGGATTTGGCTTTGTCATTCCCGACAAGCATCATGAAACCAACGATGTCTATGTTCACCAAAAATGTATGAATGAGGCCATGCACCAAGACCATGTAGTGGTTCGCGTGGAATCAGAAAAAGAACCCGGCCGCCCAGAAGGGCGTATCATAAAAATCCTGCAACGCAACACTCCAAATTTAGTCGGAACCTACCAAACATTTGGTCGCGATGGCTGGGTCATTCCTACCGAAGGCAAACATTTTCATGATGTATTCATACCGGGGAAAAATCGTAAAGATGCAAAAAATGGTCAAGTGGTTGATGTGAAAATCGAAACCTATCCCACCCGACATCAACCGCCTGTTGGAAAAGTCATCGAAATTCTTGGCAAATCCAACGACCCGCAAGTGGAGGTGCAATCGATTCTACGAAAGTTTGGCATTCGCCAAGGCTTCCAGCCAAAAATAATTAAAGAAGCAAAAGCTGTGGCAAAAGATATAGGGTCTTTGCAAAACCGCAAAGACTTGACCGACCTCATGACTTTTACGATTGATGGCGAAAGAGCAAAAGATTTTGACGACGCGGTTTCACTGGAGCATCTAGGTGAAGGGTATCGGCTCGGTGTCCACATTGCGGATGTCAGTCATTTTGTAGAAGAAAATTCGCATCTCGATGAGGAAGCATTTGAAAGAGGCACCAGCGTTTATTATGCAGATGGAGTTGTCCCCATGCTTCCAGAAATTCTTTCCAACGAAGCCTGCAGTCTGAAACCAAAAGAGACACGCTTGACTCTGAGTACATTCATTGACTTCGACCGTCAGGGCAACTCTCTGGCAACGCAAATCCACAAATCGGTTATAAAAAGTAAACGACGTTTCACTTACAACGAAGTTGCGAAACTACTTGAACAAGGTAGCGATAAGGAGAGTGACTTGCCTTTCATGCAAACGTTGTCAGACATGCACCACCTAAGCCAGACACTTCGCAAACGTAGATTTAAAAATGGCAGTGTTGATTTTAATATGCCTGAATCAGACATTCTCATTGACGAAGAAGGTGAAGTAAAACAAATCAAGATTGTCCAACACAACGCCGCGCACCAACTGATCGAAGAGTTTATGTTGGCAACCAATCAGGCCGTCGCCCTTAGCCTGCATGAAAAAGATATACCCTGTATTCATCGAATCCACGAATCCCCCGACCTCACAAAGCTTTCAGAGTTCAAGGAGTTCATAAGCTCCTTCGGCATACGACTTCCTTCTCCTGATAAAATTCGTTCGCAGGATTTGAACGCTTTGTTAAAAAAAATCCAAGGCACTCCAGAAGAAAGAGTGGTCAACACCCTGTTGCTGAGGACAATGAAAAAAGCACGTTATTCCGAGTCCGATCCCGGTCATTATTGTCTTGGGTTTCCTCACTACGCGCATTTCACTTCGCCTATTCGCAGATATCCGGACCTGATCGTCCATCGGATCATAAAAAAATATTTAAAACATAAATGCTCTAAAAAAGATAAGAAGGCTCTTAAAGCTTCGCTATCGGAAATATCCGAGCAATCCACACAAATGGAAATCCAGGCCATGTCCATCGAAAGAGAAATCACAAGTCTTCGGCGGGCGCAATTCATGGCAAATAAAATTGGCAAGACCTTTTACGGAATCATCACGGGAGTAACAGGCTTTGGATTCTTTGTTGAACTGGAAAATGTTTTTGTAGAAGGACTCGTCAAAATTTCCAGCATTATGGATGATTATTACCTCTTTATTGAAACCGAACATAAACTGATCGGACAAAGAAGGCATCGCGTATTCCAGATAGGTGATCGAGTAAAAGTGCGCGTTACCAATGTCGATCTTTCCAGACGACAGATCGACCTGCAGGTCATGGGAGAGCCATGAAATCGCTCGTGAAAAAATGGTTTTTCTCAGAAAATGCCAGCATTCACGACAGAGCCCTTGTTCCACCCATCCTACCTTTCCTGCTCGCATTCATCGCTGGCCTTCTCGGGAATGTGGCGAAGTTTTTTATTGCCCCCTATCTGGCTTGTGCCATCACATTGATTCTTGCCATATTTTTCCTACACCGTTCAACAAAAAACAACTCAAATAACAGGACAGAAATACAGTTACTGCTGTTTGTATTCGGACCCGCATAACGGTAGCCGGTTTTCTAATTCTGAATTCTTTATAGAAGCAACACGTCCAGATGCCATTGTGTTTTCTAGCGGCTACCTCAACCGAATGAAGCACCCGCACTCTGAAACGCTGAACCTTTATAAAAACTCCGGCGTTAAAATTTACCGAACCGACTTTAATGGTGCGTTGCAGATCATTTCCAAGGGTCAGAAATACTC
>CALJGH010000095.1 GCA_938073925.1 uncultured Nitrospinaceae bacterium | reverse complement strand
TTTTCATTGAAAATCGGTTCAACGTTATCGTTGTCAGGGATTATAATATCAACGTCATTGGAGTAGTCATTCAAGGGGATTTGATTGCGCAGAATATGAATCTTCATATCCCCACCTTCATCGCTTTGTTCGATGCGGTACTGTTTGTTGATAACGAAAAGAAATTTGGACCCGATGTGAAAAAATTAACTGGAACCACTGTGAAAGATATCTATAACAAACATGCTACCTCTTTAACCTTAATACGGAGATCAATGAATTCACCACGCTAATGGCAGAAAAGGACATTCACACCCTACCCATTCTGGATGGCGGTTAACTCGTGGGCATCATCGGCAAACGCGACGTCATCCGATCTATGGCCTAAACTTTATACTGTCTAGCGTTTATTGGGGAAATTATCGCGGAGAAACTTGCCATCGATTGGCTAAGAGTAAATAAGTGAGACACTAAAGACCAGACCCTGAAGCGAGTCAAAACATATAAAAAGCGCTATAAAATGCCTGCGAAATAATCTTTATTTATGATTACTCTTTTGAAATTTCAAGGAAGATGAAATGAAATCCCTAAATAAGGGATGGGGGCTCATCGGTGAAGATTTAAACTCCGGATGAAATTGGCCCGCCAGAAACCAAGGGTGATCTTCCAATTCAACAATTTCCACTAGATTACCATTGGGAGACAAACCGCTGATTTTGAGTCCAGCTTCCTCCATCTGGATGCGATACATATTATTAAACTCATAACGATGACGGTGCCTCTCCTCTATCTCACGCTTTCCATAGGCATTATAGGCATTGGATTTTTTTCTCAATTGACACGGATACTCCCCGAGTCGCATAGTCCCACCCATATCTCCATCTGCATTTTGATCGGGTAGAAGATCAATAACCAAGTAAGGGGATGTGGTTGAAAATTCCGAGCTGTTAGCATTCTTCAAGTTTGCAACATGCCGCGCAAACTCAATCGCCGCACAATGCATTCCCAAACAGATACCAAAATAAGGAACCTTGTTTTCACGTGCATATTGTACGGCATTGATCTTTCCCTCTATCCCACGATCACCAAACCCTCCAGGCACAAGAACCCCATCACAATCCGCCAATTGTTTTAGGCCATCTTCCTTTTCCAGTCCTTCAGCATCAATCCAATTAAATTTAACGGTTACCTTATTTCCTATTCCACCATGAATCAAAGCTTCGGTGAGACTTTTATAAGATTCTTTGAGGTCTACATATTTTCCAACGATGCCAATCTTGACTTCTCCGTTCGGTTTCTGAAGAACTTTATTAATCTTTTCCCACCGTTCCAGATCGGGTTGCTTTACTTTCATCCCCAATTTTTCAAGAATGATTTCCGCCAAACCCTCCTTCTCGAGACTCAAGGGAACTTCATAAATAGAACTGACATCCATGGCGGTGATAACCGATTTCGCATCAACACTGCAAAATAAAGCAATTTTATTTTTTATGGATTGCGACAAGCTTTTTTCTGTACGGCAAAGCAGAACATCAGGTTGAATACCGATCTCCCTTAGTTTTTGAACACTGTGCTGAGTGGGCTTGGTTTTTAATTCATCGGAAGTTTTTATATACGGAACCAGAGTCAGATGAACATACAAAACATCTTTCGGTTTTACATCAAATCGGAATTGGCGTATCGCTTCGAGAAATGGAAGACTTTCAATATCACCCACCGTCCCGCCAATTTCACAAATAACAACATCTACTCCATCCCCTACATTTTGGATGTAGGTTTTTATTTCATCCGTAATATGCGGGATAACTTGAACTGTTGCCCCTAAATACTCGCCTTTTCGTTCTTTTTGAATCACGTTATGATAAATTTTACCCGCTGTAACATTATTCGCACGACGCATTTTTGCGTGAGTAAATCTCTCGTAATGCCCGAGATCCAGATCCGTTTCTGCTCCATCATCGGTAACATAGACTTCTCCATGTTGAAACGGGTTCATCGTTCCAGGATCAATATTGATATAGGGGTCCAATTTTAAAATGGTTATTTTGAGCCCCGAACACTCAAGCAGACTCCCTATGGAAGAAGCAGCAATTCCTTTTCCCAGAGAAGAGAGCACACCCCCAGTTACAAATATATATTTTACTTTTTTACCATTTTTCTTTTTATTCACTTACGTTCCTCGAGCAATCAATCTTCAGGGGAAAGGGCCAACTGTTTCTCTATAACTTTAATATCAGCTTCAGAGTCTACACCAATTGAATCAAATTTGGTTTCAACAACTTTAATCGGAAACCCATTTTCGAGAATTCTTAATTGTTCTAATTTTTCCATTTTTTCAAGAGGGGTTAAAGACAACGCAGAATATTCCATAAGAAAGTTTTTTCGGTAAGCGTAAAGTCCAAGATGTTTAAACCAAAGCGGCGAAGTTAAAGCTTCCGGGCCTTCTGACCAAGCATCACGATCCCAGGGAATAGGAGCTTTTGAAAAATACAATGCAGAATCAAATTTATCAACAACAACTTTCGTAATGTTTCTGTCCCGCAGGTCTTTTAAGTCTCGAATCAAAATTCTCAAACTAGCCACTAACGTTGAAGCATCTTCTATTAATGGCTTAACTACCAGATCAATATTCTGCGGTGGCATCAGGGGTTCATCGCCCTGCACATTCACTACGATATCACAATTCCTATCACGAGTTACCTCAGCGATCCTGTCGGTGCCTGATTCGTGATCAGCAGAAGTCATAACAGCTGTACCACCATTATTATTAACAACCTCCAAAATGCGAGTGTCATCAGTGGCCACAATCACTTCCGTAACACATTTCGCTTTTTGGGTTTGGCACATCACCCTTTGTATCATCGGTATCCCAGCAATACTTGCAAGCGGTTTTCCGGGAAATCGTGAGGAAGCCCAGCGTGCAGGAATAACCGCTAAAACTCTGGGTTCAGTAGGCATGTCGGTTTATCAATCCCTTCCATATTGTCAAAAAGAGAATTTTAATATCGAATAACAAAGACCAGTTTTTAATATAATAAAGATCACACTCTATTCTCTTTTCCAACGATGTGTTTCCCCGCCATCCATTCACCTGTGCCCAGCCAGTCAAACCGGCTTTCATTTTTAAGCGAAGCATATAAAAAGGAATAGACTTCTTAAACTCATCCACAAATACAGGTCTTTCGGGCCGTGGGCCAACAAGGCTCATTTGCCCAATAAATACATTAAAAAACTGTGGCAATTCATCTAGACTGGTACTCCGTAAAAAAGTTCCTACACGGGTTCGTCGATCATCGTCTTCTTTAGCCCAGACAGGACCCGATTGTTTTTCTGCTTCGGGTTCCATAGAACGGAATTTATACATCCAAAAAACGTTTCTATCTAATCCCATTCTCTCCTGTTTGTATAGCAAAGGCCCGCGAGATCCCAGCTTGATAACAATGGCTATTAAAACCATAATCGGGAAAGTTATAAGTATAGCCAAACTAGAAAGAACAATATCAGAGACACGCTTAAATACAGTATTCCAACCATAAAGAGGAGACTCTGTCAGGTTGATCACTGGCATTCCATCGAGTTCTTCAATCCCCGATTGTAAATCCATATAGCGTAGTAAATCAGGAACAAGTTTAATATCTACTGTTTCTTCCTCCAAACTTATCAGAATGTCCTGTAACCGCTCGTGCGCACTTGAAGGCAGTGCTACAAATAGTTGACTCACCTTATATTCTTTTATACATTGACTCAAATCTTCGTATAAACCCAGTACTTTGTACTCGCCTAGGGTTGTTCCAACTTTATCTGGATTGTGAGATAAATAGCCCACCACTGAGAAACCAATTTCTGGATACAGGTCGAGTTTTTGCACCACTTTCTGCCCCAACTCTCCAGCTCCAACCACGAGAACTTTATGCAGACCCATTCCCCGGTCACGCATTTTCTTTACTAGAAAGCGAACCAACCGGTGCGACAAAAATAAGAATACATTGGAAAAAAACCAGAAATAAACAGCCATAATTCGCGAAAAAGAAAGCTCGCGGTAAAAGAAAGTTGCGGCTGTTAGCAATAGTACAGAAAAAGAAGTTAACTTTAAGATCGCCACAAGTTCACTCGTGGGCGTACTCATGCTAATAGGTTTGCTGTGGCCCAATATTCTGCTATTAGCAAAAAACACCAACCAGATCGGCAATAGCGCATAAAGGTACATATTGTTAATAGGGGCTGAACCCACCTCTACAAAAAATTCGACTTTAAATCGAATTAAATAAGCACATAACCATGCAAGTGCAACAGCAAAACTATTAGAAAAAAGTATTGTTGTTGAATAAATCTGACTATGCTTTCTTATCATTCCTGCCATTGCTGAAATTCAATTAAAAATTAATCAACTTACCATTCTGAGTTGAGCAAATAAAAGATATAGGGAAATGGTACAGACCGAGTTGCTCTAAATTATCAGGAGCCCTCAAAAGAAGAAATGGGAATTACTTCTAGCCGGGGGGGGACGCAATAAAACAGACTCAATTCAGCCTGTTTGCCACAGCTTTAATGAATTGAGAATAACCTAATTCTAGGTTGGCTTCAACCGCTAAGATGGGGAGAAATGCCCTATTGAATGCTGTTCAGTTGGGCCAATATCTTGCCCCGCACTTCAGCTGTGGGATTTCTTTTCAAGGCACCTTCCAGCACTTCTATCGCTCTACTGGTTTCACCTTTTTTAGAATAGCTCACCCCAAGCATATAACGGGAGTCATGCACCTTGTTGCCACGCGGATATTTGTTTAAAACGGTTTCATACTGCAGAATCGCATCATCAAACATTTCAAGTGCCAGATAATTGCTGCCAATCCAGAAAGCAATATTATCTCTCAGGCTTTTCGGTGGATTACTGAGGGCCAGATTTTGGAATAACAAAATAGATTCATCGTAATCCCTACTGCGATACGCATCTAATGCTTTGCTATATTCAGGTGGAGTTTTTGTTTTTGTGTGATGTCTTTTTGTTCTCCTCATCTTTGGTGCGCTTGCCTTTTGCATTTTAATACGCGAGATTTCTTCATTCAGACGAGCCATCTGCGCCTTGAGGTCTTCCACTTCCGGTTCCAGAAAATCCGATGAATCCGTAGTAGCGGAAATATCGCCCTCAATACGCTCGGTCGCCGCATTTATTTTTGGTTCTAATGTAATGAGAACTTCTTCCAACTCTCTCACTTTACTGATGAGAGCTTCCTGCTGGTTTTGTAGACTTTCTACGTCTCCTTTGAGCTCGCCTCGATCTGTTTTCTGATCAACACTCGCGAAGCCATCTGGGTCTTCATCTGTAAATCTGTCATCATCTTCCATTCCACCGGAATCATCAAAAGAGTCATCCTCGGCAAAAAAATCATCCTCTATGCTGTTTTTGCGACTCCCACCACCACGACTGGCTTTTCTTCCTCTACCACGACCTTCATCCATAAACTCCTCATCCTCTAAAGGAAAATCTTCTTCAAATGCAAGATCGTCTTCCTCTTCCGCTGCCCATGGAAGATAGCTACAACCGTTTAAAAACAGAGGAAATGATAGAAGCAGTACCAGAGCAAGGCGTGCTAAAAAGGTGACCGGTGGCATGTTTTTCTCCATACAAATTCGGTTTTGGTAGTGTTAACCCTTAATTATCAATGGATTATATTGGTTTGGCTGTTTTTTGTCAATACAATAATCTTGACCTCAATACCCTACAAGCCCTTTTTATAAGGGCCGCTTATGACCAAAACCAATTATTAAAGAAGCCTATCTATAATTTATCGAATAATTGACGAGTTTTCTTTAGTTTTCTCTCCACGAGATCGCAGTATTATTAAGGCTAACCGCTTTCACCAGCGTTTTGAGCACCGAATCCAACTCCGTTTTTGTAGTACTGCAACCCAAGCTGAAACGAATAGAACTGTTGATTTTATTATCAGGCAAACCCATCGCCTGCAAGACAGGCGATGGCAACCCCGTACCGGAACTGCAGGCAGAACCTGTTGATACCGCCACACCTTCCATATCCATAGCAATTAAAAGCGTGTCGCCTTCCACACCTGCAAACCCCAAATTCAAAGTATTCGGCAAACTATTCTGCATGTCACCGAACAACTCGGTGCCAGGGATCATTTCGCAGACTTTATTATAAAAATAGTCCTTCAATTCCGCGACCCGCGAAACTTCCAAGGTAGAAACTCTTTTAATTGCTATTTCACAGGCCTTTCCAAAGCCAATTATACCGGCGACATTTTCTGTCCCCCCTCTTCTCTTCTTCTCCTGACTTCCACCACTGACTGGTGCAAAAAGAGCTGGTGTTCCTTTTCTAAGGAATAAAGCCCCCACCCCTTTTGGGCCATTAAACTTGTGTGCGGAAATGGACAACATGTCGACGGGGTAATCCTTCAAGTCGAATTCGATCTTTGCAACACTTTGCACAGCATCCGTATGAAACAAAACCCCATTGCTCCGCGCCAATTCACTTATCTTTTTAATATCTTGTAAAACTCCGGTTTCACTGTTCGCATGTTGCAATGAGATTAAAGCAGTAGATTCGGTTATTTGCGATTCCAGATTATTTATATCAATACGTCCAAACCGATCCACATCAAGATAATGAACCTCAACCCCCTGCTCTTCCAATTGTCGGCAGGGATTGAGCACCGAAGGATGTTCCGTTTTACTGGTAATTATTTTTTTTTCTTTATCTTTAAGCGCAACCCCCAAAAGCGCAAGATTGTTAGCCTCGGTCCCACCACTGGTGAAAATGATTTCCGAAGAGCTGGCACCAATCAAACGAGCCACTTTTTCCCTTGCCTCGTCCAGTTGGACTCTGGCGGAACGACCGAACGAATGAATACTCGAAGGATTGCCGAAATTGTCCTGCAAAGCAGGCAACATGGCATTCAAAACTTCAGGATGCAACGGAGTCGTTGCATTATGATCCAGATAAATCTTTTCCATAAAAACCATACATTAGTAAGCAAGGGAAATATACAACAGAGGCTAACAAGTCCTAACCGGAGATCTTTTTTCTAGCGGTTTCGTCAATCGAGGATAAGTCGGTAATTCCATTATCTTTTAACGTTTCTTTCAGTTGGCGGATTTCTTTTTCCATTTTTGGCAAGCGGTCCAACATACATTCGATGGCCCGCGCAACCGGATCAGGAAAAGATTCGGTTTCATCATCGTCTTCCAAATCAGAAGAAATGCCCGAAAAAACAACTCGACCAGGCACACCGATCACGGTCGAATATTCAGGAACATTCTGCAAAACCACCGAGCCTGATCCGATTTTAGTATTACAACCAATTTTGATAGGCCCCAAAATTTTGGCTCCGGCACCAATAACCACATCATTGGATATCGTTGGATGACGCTTTCCCTTTTTGGTAGCCAATCCCCCCAAAGTCACACCCTGATATACGAAGACATTGTCCCCTACTTCAGATGTCTCACCAATGACCACACCCATACCATGATCGATAAAAAACCGTTTTCCAATAATCGCCGCCGGGTGTATTTCAATCCCAGTGACCCAGCGGGAAAGTTGAGACAAAGTCCGGGCAATAAATTTAAATCCGATTCCCCAAAGCCAGTGCGTGACCCTATAGGTGACCAGAGCATGAACGCCTGGATAAAGAATAAGAACCTCCAGCGCATTTCTTGCTGCCGGGTCTTTTTCCAGCGCAACTGCAATATCTTCTTTTATTTGCCGAAACATCATAGACATATAACCTATTGTTAAGATTTATATTATAAGCGCAGTCCAGCCCAGACGCAATGCCTACATATTTGGACAAGTGGAGGTCGAAATGGTGGGAGATAGAACTATTTATACATAAGAGATACTAATTGGGCGCTATCATGCACTCGAAACTTGGAATAAACCTTTTTTAAATAGTCTTTTATCGTGTGTGGACTCAAACTAAGCTTCCTAGCAATTTCCGTGTCACTCAAACATTCGCAAATTAAGCGAGCCACATCAGCTTCCCTTTAAGTCAAACCAGCCTCTTACATTAAAAAGCAAATTTGCGTTTCAAGCGCGCTATCACCTTTGTGGATATCCAAACCATCTTTTTGCGAACCATTCCTATTCAAATATCTTCAGATTTTCTCTGGCTCTGTTGGAAAGCGTTTTCATGATGGCCAACAACGCATCAAGGTAAGAAGACAACTGCGAATAAAATAAATCATGAG
>CALJGH010000094.1 GCA_938073925.1 uncultured Nitrospinaceae bacterium | reverse complement strand
AGTGGTTACGCCGCTAATGTGGGCTTTTTCGTTATTTTCATAGAGTTCTTCTTTTATGCTATTAGCGTTGAGATAAAGACCGCCAAATATAAGAGCGGAAAGCAGGCAGGATTCGAAAAAAATATTCTTCCACATAAGAGGTAGGTTTTCTTAAAGTTTATCTCTAATTATTGTAGTTTTTTTTCCCTTTAATATCAATAAATAAGCCCTCTAGTTCTATTTTAGTAGGTAGGTTGACAAAATCCGACTGTTTATTTAGTATCGCTTTTAGGTTAAAATATCTTCGATATAAATCCCGCCGGGATAAGACGACGAACCACTCGCCCCCACAATTAATGCGGTTTGTTTAAGTTTTAATAAAAATTAACAAAACATCAAAACAAAATCATGAAAAAAATTGCCATTGCCTCCGATCATGGAGGGTTTGATCTCAAAAAAAGCGTTATCGCTCAACTGCTTAAAGAGGGCTGGGAAATTGATGATCTGGGCCCAAGCAATGAGGATTCGGTTGATTACCCCGATTATGGGATCAAACTAGCTGAAGCTATCGCTAATAAAAAAGTCGAGCGTGGTATTGTTATTTGTGGAACAGGAGTGGGGATGTCCATAGTGGTCAACCGGTTTCCCGGAATTCGTGGAACCCTGTGCTCCGATGTATTTACCGCTAAGATGTGCCGTGAACATAATGATTCAAATATTCTTATCATGGGCGGTCGTGTCATAGGCAAAGGGTTAGCGTCAGAAATTGTGACTACTTGGTTGAGTACCGCATTTGAAGGCGGTCGCCATCAAAGGCGACTCGACAAGATAAATGAAATCGATGCAAACTTAAAATCCAAATCACCGGGTCAGGCCCGGTAGAAATTAAGCTGGAGGAATAAAAATTGTCACTTGATGAATTTGATCCGGAAGTCGCTCAGTCTATAAAAAATGAAACCGAGCGTGAAAATAACACCCTTGAAATGATCGCGTCTGAAAACTTTGTCAGTCGCGAAGTGCAGGAAGCTCAAGGTTCGGTTATGACCAATAAGTATGCAGAGGGTTATCCCGGTAAACGTTATTACGGGGGTTGTGAGTTCGTTGATGTCGTCGAAAACCTGGCGATAGAAAGAGCTAAAAAAATATTTTCAGCTGAACATGTCAATGTTCAACCGCATTCGGGTTCTCAGGCAAATATGGCGGTTTATCACACTCTACTGGAACCTGGCGATACCATATTGGGTATGAACCTGTCGCATGGAGGACATCTTACTCATGGATGTCCGGTAAACTTTTCTGGTTATACCTACAATGTTGTGGCTTATGGTGTTAACGAAGAAACCGAGCTAATCGATTACGAAGAAGTAAAAAAACTGGCAAAAGAGCATAAACCAAAACTCATTATCGTGGGTGCCAGTGCTTATCCTCGTATTATAGACTCGGTGAAGTTCCGCGAAATCGCAGATGAAGTTGGCGCAAAAATAATGACAGATATTGCTCATCCTGCTGGGTTGGTTGCTGCGGGGCTTTACCCTTCGCCTGTGCCTCATTCAGAATTTGTAACTACCACGACTCATAAGACTTTGCGTGGGCCGCGAGGGGGTATGATTTTATGTCGGGAAGAGTTCGCTAAAGAAGTTAATAAAAAGATATTCCCCGGCATCCAAGGCGGTCCTCTCATGCATGTGATTGCGGCCAAGGCAGTCGCGTTTAAGGAAGCTTTGAGTAACGAATTTGTAGCTTATCAAAAGCAGGTAATTGCCAACGCTAAACATCTTGCTAATTTTCTCAACACCAATGGAAATAAAATTGTCAGTGGCGGTACAGATACCCATTTGATGCTCCTCGATCTCCGGGAGCAGGATATAACGGGTAAAGTTGCTGAGGAGGCTCTCGAAAAAGCGGGGATCACGGTAAATAAAAATACCATTCCCTTTGAAACAAGAAGCCCGTTTGTTACCTCAGGGGTGCGTATCGGAACTCCAGCGTTGACGACAAGAGGAATGAAGGAAAAAGAAATGGAGCAGATTGGTGGCATGATTATTGAGACCCTGAAAAATATCGAGGACGATGCTTTTCATTCACAAACACGGAGAAAAGTTCGCGATTTATGCGATCAATTTCCTTTACATTTGGAACTAACCAATAAATGAGATGCCCCGGATGTTCTGGAATGGAAAATAAGGTCATTGATTCCCGTTTGAATAAAGAGGGGGATGTGATCCGAAGAAGAAGGGAATGTTTAAGTTGTACCGACCGGTTCACGACCTATGAAAAGTTGGAGCGTTCTCTGCCTTTGCTGATTAAAAAAGATGGCCGCAGAGAAGAGTTTGACCGCGAAAAAATCATTCAGGGTGTAAGGAAAGCCTGTCAGAAACGTCCTGTAAGCACAAAAGATATTGAAGACCTCGTAGACCGAGTAGAACAATATCTCCAGGAGTTGGGAGAGAAGGAAGTTCATGCCGTAAAAGTGGGCGAAAAAGTCATTCAGGAAATTTATAACCTGGATGATGTCGCCTATGTCCGTTTTGCCTCCGTTTATCGTTCCTTCAAAGACGTGAATGAGTTCATGGTAGAGTTGAAGGAAGTCCTCAAAAGTAAAGACAGCACCAATCCCCCCGATCAATGGCAGTAATCACCGACACAGTATGATAAGCGGGTATCTACGGAATTAGATTTTTTTAACCCACCAAGCTGTTTTCACCAAACTTAGCCCAACTGCCCCTGCGGTGAGCAGTTGAATCCTATAAAACAAAATGTTACGATAGCAAACTTATTTAATAGTAGATCTGTTTTCCCTGTTTAAAGGCCCCATGGATAAAATTTCGTTCAATATCGCGTTATTTAGTTATCTATTGGCTTCTTTTGCATATTTTGTTTATTTGGTCTTTCGGCGACCTCTAGTCTCAACTGTGGCTACGGGTGCTGTAGGTTTAGGGCTACTTTTTCAGACTATTTCCATTGGAATCAGATCGAGTCTAACAGGGCACGGTCCCTACACCACCTCTTATGAGATAGCCATGTTTCTGGCATGGTTCATGGTGGTGATTTATTTTTTGACGGAATGGAAATATAAAATTAAAGATTTGGGAGCGTTTGTCATCCCTTTGGTCTTTTTAGTAATGCTGGTTTCTGTATTTTTGTCGAAAGAAGCGGGACTCGTTCCGGAATCTGAGGTGCGGTTCTGGCTGACACTGCATCGAACGTTATCTATTATTGGTTTTGCGGCGTTCTCAATAGCATTTGCAGCTGGAATTATGTATTTAATTCAGGAACATCAGGTTAAAACCAAAAAACTGGGTATCATGTATTTTCGTATGCCGTCATTGGAGGTTCTGGATGACCTTAACTTTAAGGTTATCACCATAGGATTTCCCCTTTTCACATTGGGGTTTATGACGGGGTCGATTTGGAACACAAAAATGGATCAGGACTTTTTTTCATGGGATTTAGCAAGGACAATGCCCTTGGTTATGGTCTGGTTCATTTATGGTCTCGTGTTTTTTGGCAGGATGGCAACGGGTCTTAGAGGTAAGAAAGCCGCCCAAGGTGCGATATTAGGGTTTGTTGCCATAATAGGAACTTTTTTTCTGCATATTTGATAAATGACTTCAGGGCCAAATTTAGTTTTAGTAGGTGTTAACCATAAGACGACCCCTGTCGAGATTCGGGAAAAGTTGGCCTTCAATCAAGCCAAGCTCGAGGCTTCTCTCGAAGAATTGGTATCCAGCCCTGAAATCATTGAGAACATCATCCTCTCCACCTGCAATCGTGTCGAAATTTATGCCCGAGTAGAAAACACCGATCGCGGCATTCAATTATTGCAGGACTTCATTTGCGATTACCACAGTATTTCTCGAGGTAACCTCGATCAATATTTCTATAGCTTTTGTGACAATCAGGCGGTGGAGCATTTGTTTAGAGTATCATCGAGTCTTGACTCCATGGTGCTCGGAGAGGCGCAGATTTTAGGACAGGTCAAGGATGCCTACAGTACAGCGCGTTCTTTCAGTTCTACAGGCATGGTGTTGAACCAGTTATTTGAAAAGGCCTTCAATGTTGCAAAAAAAGTCCGGGAAGAAACCGGTATTTCAGAAAGAGGCGTGTCGATAAGTTCTGCTGCTGTGGAACTGGCTAAAAAGATTTTTGAAGATTTGGAAAACCATTCGGT
>CALJGH010000093.1 GCA_938073925.1 uncultured Nitrospinaceae bacterium | reverse complement strand
TAACCCTAAATTTTACCAAGCTTTTGATAAAAATATCCGGATTGAAAAAAACCCTACACGGCGGCGGTCATAAAGTAGAGATTCTGAAGTCTATCGATCTAACCATTCCAACGGGACAGTTCATCGCCATCACCGGTCATTCAGGCAGCGGCAAAACCACCCTGCTCAGCCTGATTGCTGGACTCGACACCCCAACTGACGGAACCATCACTATTGACGGGCAGGGTATCACGAAACTCGATGAAGATGAACTGGCCTTGCTACGTGGAAAACGATTCGGTTTCATCTTCCAAAATTTTCATCTCATCCCAACCCTTACCGCTTTGGAAAATGTCGTATTGTCCGCAGAACTCAATGGCACACCCGGCGCGACTAAAAAATCGGAAGACCTGCTGGGCACAGTAGGGTTGCGAGACCGACAACATCATTACCCAGCGCAGTTATCTGGCGGCGAACAACAACGTCTTTCTCTTGCACGCGCATTTGTCAATGATCCCGAGATCATTCTTGCCGATGAACCCACCGGCAACCTCGATTCAAAAAACAGCGATCGTATTATCGAATTATTAAAGGAACTGCATCGAGTGAAGGGAGCCACCATCATCCTCGTCACCCACGAATCTCAGGTCGCCGATCAAAGTCAGCGCATTTTGACCTTGGAAGACGGGAAAATCATCGCCGACCGAAATACAGCCGAACTATGAATCAACTCAATTTCACGCAACTGATCTCGCTCATGTTGGCCGAATCGCGCGGTGCGTGGAAGCGAATGTTCTTCTTTATTTTATGTATTGCCGTGGGCGTGGGCGCAGTGATGACTGTTAAAAGTTTTTCCAACATGGTGCAGGAAACCATCCAGGGGCAATCCAAAGGACTCCTCGCGGCCGACATCGTCATCAAAGGCAGTTGGGAACAAGGTGAAAATGATATCACCTACCAGAAAAAAATCTTACCCATAGGAACCCAGTTTTTATTTCTAAAAGAACTGCATGGCATGGCGCAGTTTAAAAATCCAGATTCGCCAGAGAAATCTGGCTCCCTAATAACGGAGTTGAAATCTATTCCTTTGGTCGGTGCGCAATATCCTTTCTACGGAGAATTTAAGAGCGATCCAAACCGGCCCTTACAAGAGTTGCTATCGCGAAACGGTGCGGTTGTCGAGCCCTCTTTCCTCATAAAGACAGGATTGAGCCTTGGAGATGGATTCTCTCTAGGAAAAACCAAATTAAAAATCACTGGCATTGTGTTGTCCGAGCCTGATCGTATTTCTCGCGCTTTTAGTATCGGTCCTCGACTATTCATTTCCCGAGCCTCCTTGGATAAAGCCGATTTGATCCAACCCGGCAGTCGAATCAAGCACCGCACTTTAATAAAGCTCCCGAACACCATCGAACTGGAAAAAGCCCTAGAACTTTTGGAGCACGGCTTACCCGATGAAACCATCTCCATCAGAACTTATAAAGACGTGCAATCTTCGCTTTCCAGCTCCATTGATCGAATGGGACAATACCTCGGCGCGTTAGGTGTAATCGCACTTCTCATGGGCGGTATAGGAGTCGCTATGATCGTCCGCACTTTCATGGCACAAAAACTTGACACTCTGGCAATCATGAATTGTCTCGGCGCATCTTCTCGCACTCTGTTCAATGTATATTTATTACAATCCCTTTTGATGGGGTTAGCTGGTAGTTTGCTGGGAGTCGCTCTTGGTTTTTTTCTTACCTATTTGTTGCCCTCAAAAATGGAAGGACTGATCAATTACCAACTCGATCCCGTTTTTTACTGGACACCCTCTTTGCAGTCTTTACTGCTCGGTGTATCAACCACACTCCTGTTCTGCCTATGGCCTTTGCTAGGTGCTGTGCGCACACGTCCCCTGCGACTGTTTCGCCGCAACTTCGAGGAAGAAGAACTTACCTCTGGTAGTTTCAAAGACCGCTGGCTGGCTGGTCTGACCGTGAGCATCGGTCTTGCCTCTATGATCTGCTGGCAAGCCGAGTCTGTGATACGCGGATTGGTGTTCCTCACCGCGTTAGTAATTTCAATTGCCGTGTTTATGCTGGCTTCAGTACTGCTATTAAAATTACTCAAAATGTTGCCACAGTCAGGGTCCCTTGCGAGGAAATATGGAATATCCAATCTCAAACGTCCGAACAACCAGGCGGTATCAATCATCACCTGTCTGGGAATGGGCATCATGCTGATCCTCACCGTAAGATTGGTGCAAATGGATACGCTGGCCATGTTGAATAAAAATACGGAAATGAAACCTCCTAATTATTTTTTCATCGACATCCAGAAAGACCAAAAAGAAACGTTCAGCAAGGTACTCGATCAAATTGCGCCAGAAGCTGAGCGCAGTTTGACTCCGCTGGTGCGGTCGCGGCTACACAGCATAGACGATCAACTCATTGCTAACTGGAAATACAAAGATAAACAGCGGGAAGAATGGTTCATCAATCGGGAATTCGCTTTGACCTATATCGCAGGCCCACCTCCTAAAGATAATAAAATTATCGAAGGTCAGTGGTGGGATGAAAAACGAGCGGAAAATGCAGAAGTCTCCCTCGAACAAGATGCCGCAAAAAGATTAAATGCAAAAATTGGATCGCAGTTAACTATAGAAATTCAAGGCATCCCTGTTTCCGCAAAAGTCACGAGCATCCGCACCGTAAACTGGCGAAATATGCGAACCAATTTTTATATGATTTTTTCACCCGGCGCACTCGCTGACGCACCCCTCACCTATGTCGCCACTGTTCACGTTCCCGATGAAAAAGAATTACAACTTCAACACGCCGTTGTTAAAGCATTACCAAATATCACAGCGATCAGCACGCGCGACATCGTCAATACCATTGAATCAACCGTATCCAAACTGACAACCTTGGTCGACTTTATGTCCGGGTTTGCAATAGCGGCAGGACTGTTCATCCTATCCGGATCAATCGCTTCGACCAAGTATCGACGCTTGCGTGAATCTGCAGTATTAAAAATACTCGGCGCAAAAAGAAAGATGGTGGCTTCTATTCTCGGGTTCGAATACGCAACCTTGGGAATCATTGCGGCGTTGGTGGGAATTATACTAGCGCAGGGGTTCTCCTGGGCCATCATGAGATATATGATTAAATCTGCCTGGCATTGGCAACCTGAAATTCTTGCATGGGCATTTTGTTTTGGTGTATTGCTCACCGTTACCACGGGAATTTTGAGCAGTCTCGATGTTATAAATGATAAACCGCTTAAAACCATTCGGGAAACTGCTTCATGAACCAATCGATATTTTTTTCGGGAGAGGTTTAAATTCCCACTGGAAAACTATGATAAAAAAAACGAACACACGTTGTTTCTTTATTCTTTTCATACCCCTACTCGTAATTTTCCTGTCACCCAAGACGACTTTGGCGGAACGGGAAGCTTATATAGCACCCCCCTATGTAACGCCACCCCCAATTCCTTCCCGACTTAATCTAGTCGATAACGGTGACGGGACTATTACCGAAACTAAGTCTAAACTCATGTGGACAAAAAAGGACAGCTTCGCCGATCTGGGAAAATGTTTGAACTGGCAAGAATCAAAGGACTATGTGGAAAACCTGACAACAGGCGGGCATAGCGATTGGCGAATGCCGCTGGTTCGCGAGTATGGAGAAATTTACGACAACACCGAGTCCAACGTCATGGCTATGGACCATGACTCGGAAAATCCCTTGGCTTTATCAGGTTTATTTGCAGACGGATCGGCCTATTGGTATTGGTCGTCAGAACATGGAGTGTGTTGCGCCCGGACAGCTTACTTTGTCACAGGTATGGCCTTTGTTCGTACCTTAGACAAATGCACGAATGGTGGCGTGCGTGCAGTTAGAAATTTGAAATAAACTTGAAGCATCAACACAAGCCATCCATTTTAATTCTTTTTTCGGCCGTTTCAGATAAGGTTTTTCGAAATTCCGGGTTATCGTCTAAAAACAATTTAAAATCAGCAGAACTCAAAACAAGTAGGTCGCAGAAGGCCTAAGCTTTTACCGAAAAAGTTCTAGGATATTTCTTTATCAATACAATTTCATCAAAAAAATCTCTACTCCCTATACGAACGAGTGTGGGTAGCACCTCCACGCATCCGGATGAAATGAAATACATTGCATGACCAATCGCCCCTTTTCACAATTGTTTTTCCAGGAACAACCGGTATGGGTTTCAGGAACCGGGATATATGATTTAATCGATCAGTATGTTTTCGTTTTCATGAACCATACTTATGGCTTTTATAAAAGCATAAATCGGCTGGCCGGGTTGCAGACTCAGATTAGATAAAGACTTTCGAGTTATCGTGGCAAGCAATGGCCGACCTGCATCCAGTTCTATATCTACCGAATACCCTGCATTCTCACCAATTGCTTTAACTTTGGTTTTTAAGATATTGAGTACACTGGTCAATCCATCAGGCAGTTGTGTAGCAAGACTTACGTCTTTCGAATGGATGTGCACTCGAAGCCCTTGTCCTACACGGATTTTTTGAAGAGGCACGCTCAACTCCTGCCCCATAAAGTCGAGGCGAGTGATTCCAAATTCGGTATCGTGCTCCAAAACAGTGGTGTCGAGAACCGCACCCGAATGCTGATCGCCAATAGCATCGCGCAATTGAATATCCGCAAAAACTTTTCCCACCGGCCCCCATTTCACCACCTTCCCTTCTTTCAAAATCACCATGGTATCGACAAGTTGCAAAACCTCACTCATTGAATGAGTGACATAAATAATGGGAATAGAAAGTTCTTTTGCTATTTTTCGAATAAACGGAATGATCTCGGTTTTTCTCTGAGCATCTAACGCGGCTAGAGGTTCATCCATTAGAAGAAGTTTTGGACTGGTGAGCAGAGCTCGGCCCAATGCAACTCGTTGTTTTTCTCCACCGGATAAATTTTCGATTCCTCGTTCCATTAAATTTTCCAACGCCAGAACATGCATCACTTCTTCCAGATGCAGTCTTCTAGAATCAACAGGTGTACGTTTATAGCCATATAACAGATTGTTACGAACATTTAAATGTGGGAAAAGGCGGGATTCTTGAAAAACCATACCGATCGCCCGTTCATTTAAGGGGATGAACGTATTATCGTTTTGCCAAACTTCTCCTG
>CALJGH010000092.1 GCA_938073925.1 uncultured Nitrospinaceae bacterium | reverse complement strand
TTCCCATTCCCTTTTTAACTTTTTTTAGTACTTTTTCATGACATGGTCTCCTTACGTTGGTTTGTGCTTTTATCGCTAAAAACCATTTAAACTTAGGTGAGGTTATGTTCTAAATTAAACTAACTTTGGGGTATGCCGTAGGGAGCTCGCTTAAAACTTTATAATGTCAGGCTGTGTTCACGCATATGCTTTAAGGAGATTTCTGTTAATTGAGTGTTTGTTTTAATATTTATATTTTCAAACTATTTTCAATATGGTATTGTGAAAATAAAATTATTTTAATTCGATAAAATTTAATATTAATTCGATTTAATCAAACTAAAGAATTTTGAAAAATGGACTGGTTAAACTATCATCATTTGTTTTATTTTTGGGTTACGGCAAAAGAAGGAAGTATTAATAAAGCTTCAAAGAAGCTTGGAATTGGGCAACCCACCATCAGCACTTTAATAAAAACTTTGGAAGAGTCCTTGGAACAAAATTTGTTTAACCGGCAAAATAGAGCTCTTGCCCTTACTGAAGTGGGAAAAGTTGTGTTCGATTATGCCAGTCAAATATTTGCCTTGGGAAATGAGCTTTTGGAGGTGGTGAAAGACGGAACATTTTCTCAAAGGGTCCATGTTCATTTTGGGGTTCTCGATAGTGTTCCAAAGCACCTCGTGCAGTCATTGATTCTTTCCGCTCAAAAAACAGGTCCCTGTGTAGTTTCTATTCTCGAAGGTGATGAAGAATATCTATTTCGGGAACTCCAAGCTCATCGAGTAGATCTGGTGGTCTCAAGCTTCCCTGCACCCATTGGGGATAAAAAACAATTTTTCTCCAGGTTTTTAGCAAAACATTCAGTGGCAATTTATGGGGCAAAAATATTTAAATCGTTGAAGCTTAAATTCCCATTTTCACTCCAGGGTCAACCCTTCATCATGCCGTCACTGCATAGTAAATTTCGCCATGACCTGAACCACTTTTTTCAAACCAATAATATAAATGTGGATACCATCATTGAAACTCAGGATACCAGTATTCAAAAATTGCTTGGAATTCAGGGGATGGGTTTGATTCCTTTGCCAGAATTTGCAGGGGTTGAGCTTGTTAAGGAGAAAAAGCTGTTTAAGCTTGGAACACTTCAAAAGGTGACGGAGGATTTTTGGCTGGTCTCAAGCCCCAGGAAATTTCAAAATCCTATTGCCAGAAATTTAATGGAAAACTTTAACTGGAAATCTTAATCGATAACTTCTTGAGCCATTATAAATAAAGGATTATCTCAAGTAGTGCTAAGGGAAATATATCCACCGCATTTTAATTTGGTTTTGGATGATAATATTTGAAGCTGAAGAATTTATAGTTTTTTTTGAAACTTTTTGTGACTTTTGCAATCAAACCCTGACAAAGCGGGAAACCGAAGTTTAAATCAGGTAATGGAAATATCTAATTTATGACGATCCCAATTCTTATTCTCCTCTTTCCTCTTATAGCTGCAATCCTTATCTGGATTTTTGGCAAAAACATACCCACTTATGTTGCCAGGGTGGGAGTTGTTGCAACAGCGATTTCATTTTTTATTTCTGCTTGGACTCTCTATTCCGTCAGCACAGAAGGCCCAATTCATTTCATATTATGGCCATCGAACCCTGAAAGCTCTTCCGTTTTAAAAATTGGAATGTTGGTGGATCGCCTCACTGCAGTGATGCTGGTGTTGATCACAAGTGTCAGTATCGTAATTAATGTGTATTCCATTAGATACTTGGAAGGTGATCCGGGATATGCTCGATTTTTCGCGTTGTTGAGTTTTATGACTTTTGTCATCCTTGGTCTCGTTGCCAGTCCGAATTTGTTCATGCTTTTTATATTTTGGCAATTATTAAGCTTGGCGCTTTACCTAATTTTGGCATTTAACTTTTCTAATCGTCCGGCATGTCAGAATGCTTTTAAAACTTTTTTTGCCCATCGTGTTGGTGATGTGAGCTTTCTTTGTGGAATTTTTCTTGCCTATAAATATTTCGGTACTTTAGAGTTTAATGATCTTTTTAGATTAGCGGCAGAAAAGCCTCAAATGATTTCACTTTTTTCAGGAATAGTTAATATCAGTGCTGTCACTGCAATCGCGCTATTAGTTTTTGTTGGTGCAATAGCTAAATCCTGCCAATTTCCGCTGCACGTATGGTTACCCGATACCATGGATTCACCAACGCCTGTGTCAGCTCTAATGCATGCAGGAATTGTTAATGCTGGGGGCTTTCTTTTGAATCGCCTCGCTCCCTTTTATTCGCTCTCACCAAACACTCTTCACATTGTTTTTATAGTTGGTCTTCTGACTGTTATTTTGGGAGCCTCCATGATGTTAGCGCAGAATGATATCAAGAAAACCTTGGGGTTTTCCACCATGGCGCAAATGGGTTACATGATTATGGAATGTGGGCTTGGAGCATTTGCACTTGCTATTTTTCATCTAATTGCGCATGGCTTTTTTAAGGCGTCATTATTTTTGCATTCGGGACAAGGTATTCATACATCACGCGATGAGCCTAAATTTCCTGATTCATCTGGGCATGAGGTAAAGATATCTTACAATCAATTAAGTTTTGTCACGGGTCTTATTATTACGTTAGTTTTGCCACTGATTATTTTGATGGTTTCGCATGATATGTTAAATATCCCATTACAGAATGCGCATGGGGCTGTAGTCCTACTCTTTTTTGCTTGGGTGACCGCCTCTCAAGTCATGTTTAGTTTGTTTCGATTTCATGCAGTGGCCTCTTGGAAAATTGCCAGCGCAATGATTGTTTCCCTTTTTTTTATCGGTTTTATCTATCTTTGGGCCGCAGAAGTTTTCACACACTTTCTTTATCCTGAACCAGGTGTAGTGGATGGTTTCTTTTTAGCGGCAGGACTCAATCCAATTGTTTTCGATTTGCTTATTGTATTGGCAACCTTGCTCATTCTCATTAGTTGGATTTTTGTCTATGCCGACTCCAAAGGACAAAAAATATTTATTGTCCAATGGATCAATTCAATAAAAAAACGACTTTATATGTTGTTGATTAACCGGTTCTATATTGACTTGAATTATGAGCGGTGGAGCAGGAACATTTTACGCCTTGCTAAAAAGCTAGGCCATGGTTTTTAAAACATGAAGAGAGACTATGAATATAAATAATATGCCATTTATTCTTCCTTTGATCCCACTTATTTTGGGGGTAATATGGAAGTTTTTCAATAGCTCCTCTACTATTCGTAAAGGTATAGGGCTTGCTGTTATTGGGGCTCTTGCAGGTGGCTTGATCTATGTTCGGTTCGCTATTGAGATGGATCCATCCATATTATTTTTAGTAAGTGCTATTCTTCTTTCGGGTTTTTGCTCACTTCTCAGTCAAGAAGATTCGCAACAAGCCCCTAATATCTATGCTTCAATCATGATAGTTCTAGGACTTGGCTTGGGGGTTCTTCTAAATGAGGCAATTCTGGGTCGGGTTTTTCTCTGCGGGCTATTGGGTTACATCGCAACCTCTCTAAATCGAGAACAACAAAAGACATTTCGCACGAAAATAATATTACTTCATATAGTGTTTGCAATCACCTTGTCCTTAACTTCCATATTTATGGGAGAAACTTCTCAGATGCTTGCTGGCCTATTCCTTGCTTTGACTTTCTTGCCGATGGCTCCTTTTCATCTTCCATTTGTGAAAACAATTAAGGATGCTAAAGAAACTCTCTCAAGTTTTTGGATTGTTGTTTGGCTAATGATCGGGCTTGATCAATTAAAAAATATTTACTCCTTTTTAACAGATGAAATACTTTTTATTTTAAGCCTCTTGGCTATACTAAGCGCGATCTATGCTTCGTTAGTTGCATTGGGGCAAAAGGTTAATAGTTTGTTCGTTGCTTCAGCCACCTTAGCGCACTCGGCTCTTATTTGGGGACTTCTCCAGGTTTTTCCGAGTTTTTCAAAGTGGGGAATTCCATTTGGTATAACTTTGGCCTTGGTGATAGGTGGTCTTTCCCTTGCCTTTTCCTTTGTTCAAATACGTTATGGGTGTAAAACCATTGGAAATCTTCCAGGGCTCCTCTCGACGATGCCTCGGTTAGGAGTTGTAATCGTTCTCCTTGTGTGTTTTGCCCTATTTCTACCTATATTTCCAGCATATTTAGGATTGGGGGTCATGCCTACCATTGAAACTAAAGATGTAGGTGTCGTCATGACTTCACTCCTGTTTTCTGTGGTTTGGTTGGGAGGGAGTTGGTATTTTGTAAAAATGCTTCATCAGACAGCCTTTGGAGAGGCACGCACGGATATTCCGTATTCCGATTTAGGACCGAAAGAAGTTTTTTCAATATCAGTATTAATATTAGCCGCGACTTATAGTGGAATAATTTTCTAATACATCAATTAGTTGCAACCAATTAAGAGAAAAACGAAACCAAAACATGAATAGCCTCGAAGATAAAAAAAGCGTTGCGCCAAGTGAATCAGAGCGAGCAGAATTAAGTTCCATTGTCAATCTGGCGTGCGAACCGGTATCTCATTTTTGGCCGATGAAAACGTTTATTCACCACAATCCGCTTCATGGATTAGAACATTTCCCTTTTGAAAAAGCCATAAAGGAGGCAGAAAGGTTTTTGAGGGGTCGAGGTTATCTCCCAAATAGTGAGTACCGTAAGTACTTTCAGGAAGGGCGGATCACTGAAGAAAGCATTGATGAAGCTTTAAAAGATGTTGCACAGGAAGAAAAAGTTACCTTTGGCAATCAAGAACTTTCTCAACGGGAAGTATTGAGGACTATTCTAATTCACGGTACCGGAGAGGTTGCCTTAGATGTTTGTTCGGCGGTTCTAAAGTCTTCCCACCCCCAAGCAGAAATAAAAAAAATCTTTGAGAAAATTCAGACTCTATCAAATAATAAAGGTCTAAGTGAATTTTTAATTGGGCATGCAAAGAGAGACGGAAAAGGTCTGGCAACCCAATACACTCTTTCGGAATGGTTCGACCAAACCTTTGAGGAGGATGTCCAAGACCAGATTAATAGACAAATCATAAAATATATAGGAGGTTTTCTCGATGAAGGACATGCCCCTTGGGGTATGCCTATGAGAGAAAAAAATCTATACAAGGTTTGGAAGGAATTATCTTTGGAGGATGATTCGGGTACCATACTTGGAATTCAAGACTGGAAAAGCAAGGTTCTTAGTATGCCGGATAAACCTGAAGATGCGATACTTGAAAGCTTATCCTTTTTAGGCATTCCAAAAACATTATGGGAAGGTTATTTTTCTTTGCAGTTGGCCCAGTTGGCTGGGTGGACAGGGTTCATTAAATGGCGTGCAGAACAAACAAATTATGATTGGCAAAATGCTTTTCCTGCTGACCTAATCCAATATATGGCTATCCGGCTTTTTTATGAACGGGAATTGGTGACTCAGGGTTGCAAAGAAAAACTAGAAATTTCTGGCACTTATGATTCGATAATCGAATGTTTAAATAATCACCCCACCGGTTACGGGCTTTATAAAGAGTTCCAGTCAGGAATATTGCCAGATGAAGTGCTTTATTTTATAGACATGTCTTTGTTTGCTAAAAGTCCTCTGAATTTAGACGATCTTGAAGCATGCGATTCTAGTGTGGTTTCAAGGTTGGAACAAATCAGGAAAAGAGAAGAAACAGAAAATCAAACTTTAAAAATAATACATCTAGCGCAATCATTAAATATTCCTATAGAAGGTTTGGTGGACAGTTCTTCTGATGTTTTAAACTCCTTGCTAAACTGGGTGGAGGAATTCCCAGAATCGGAACACGGACCAATTTGGCTAGAGGCCTTTGAGTCAAGTTACCTTGAAATTTTTGTAAAAAAAATCTCCCCTAACCTTGAGAAATTGATTAAAAGCGATGAGATTGAAGAATCTGAAAAAAAGCCTTCGGAATCTCGTCCACTGATACAGGCTCTTTTTTGTATTGATGTTCGGTCGGAGTGCTTTAGAAGAAACTTCGAGAAAATTGGAAAGATTGAAACATTTGGCTACGCAGGTTTTTTTGGAGTCCCCTTATGCTATCAAGGATTTTCCCAAGAAAAGCCAACAGACCAATTTCCCGTCCTATTACAGGCAAAACATGTTGTAAAAGAAATTCCTCGTTCCAACCAAGATAAGGCGGTGAAGAAATTTTTAGAAGGACATGAAATAACCAAGGCTGGGCATACATTACTACATGATATGAAAGAAAATGTGGTCACACCCTACGTTATGGTTGAAGCTATTGGTTGGTTTTTTGGGTTTAAACTATTTGGGAAAACCTTACAACCTAAATGGTTCAAAAAGGCCATGTCATGGATTACAGGTGGTTTGGATACTTCCTTAGGAACTAAGCTTACCGTTGACAAAATCTCGCCAGATGAAGCCTATGACATGGTTGCATCGAAACAGCGGACCACTATTTATAGATTATTGACTGAAAAATATAATAAAAGCAGCTCACCTGATCTGCATGATCAGGTGGAGCGCCTGCGAAAAATAGCGTTGAACCAGATTCAATCTAGCAGCTCAGAAGAAGATGAGCTTTTGCGTTTGCTTAAGTGGAAGGATGCTGATCTTAAGGAATGTATTGGTTTGCTAAGAAAAGAATTTAATCTTAATGAGAAAGACTTGGATAGTCAGATACAAGCTCTCACAGGGCTAGGATTAACTGTAACGGAACAATTAAACTATGTAGAAAATGCGTTGAGGATTCTAGGATTCACAAAAACGTTTGCCCGGCTCGTTTTATTCTGTGGGCATTTTAGCACTTCCGATAACAACCCTTATGAATCAGCTTTAGATTGTGGGGCCTGCGGCGGAAACCACGGGGCTTCTAATGCCCGAGCTCTTGCAATCATGGCAAACAACCCAGAAGTAAGGAAAGCACTCGCAAAGAAAGGCTTAAATATTCCGCAAGACACTCATTTTATTCCGGGGCAACAAGACACAGTAACAGACGAGGTGATACTTTTTGATTTGGAAGATGTCCCGGGGACACATCAACAAGATTTGATTGAACTTCAGCAGGAGCTTAAGGAAGCCCGCGAAAAAACCAATCTGGAACGACTCCTTCGCCTTCCGGATGTCACCGATAAGGAAAGTATTGAGGAAGCAATACCTGTGGCGAAGGTGCGTAGCATGGACTGGTCTCAGGTTCGACCTGAGTGGGGATTATCCAACCACACCGCTTTTGTTATGGGACGGCGAGCGTTGACTCAGGAAATAAATTTTGAGGGCCGGACTTTTTTACATTCTTATGATCCCGCACAGGATCCGGATGGAAAATATTTGGAAATCATCATGACCGCTCCTATGATTGTTACCAATTGGATAAACATGGAACATTATTTTTCGACTGTTGATCCAATGGTCTATGGGGCCGGCAGCAAGGTATATCATAATGTGACCGGTAATATAGGAGTCATGTATGGATCAGAAAGTGATCTACGCTGTGGGCTTCCGCTTCAAACGGTTTTCAATGGTGAGAGACCTTATCATGAGCCCATGCGGTTATTTTGTGTTATAGAAGCGCCGTTAGAAAGAATTGCAACTATCGTTGGGCGACATCATCTCTTACAACAATTAACGGAAAATCGGTGGATAAATCTGGTCGCCATAGACCCTGACACCAAGAAATTTTTCTTCTTTCGATCACTTAAAGATTGGCAACCTATTAATTAAAATTATCTTTTCGAGGATATTTGAGGTAATATATAATTCTTATCAAACTTCATCCAATGAAGGAAATAAAAATCATTATTGAGGGCGAGCATATTCATTATGTTACGGACGTACTCGACCGAATCAAAGCGAGCGGCTATACTGTCTTTAGCAATATTTCAGGAAAAGGGCATAGCGGATTCCACGAAGGGCATATGATGTTT
>CALJGH010000091.1 GCA_938073925.1 uncultured Nitrospinaceae bacterium | reverse complement strand
GGGACGGTAACAAAAAAACAGAAACCGGATTTTTTCAAAAGAAAAATGGCTAAAAAAGCCCGATCACAAAGCCGCTTCAAGAATAAAGTTAATCAACGCATGGGGCGAAGCAAAAACACCTTTAGAAGCCGCGGCTTTAGTTTCGGTAAATGATTATGAATTTAGATCACATCTTATCTTCATTAATATATCTGGGCTCTTGTTTTGCTGTATTTGCATTGGGACATCTGGTGTTTATTCTTTTTCGTAAAAACTACAACATCAAAGATGAACTTGTAGAAAAAGACAATATGGCGTTTGCCCTTGTCCTATGCGGCTATTACCTAGGATTAACTTTCGCCATTGGTGGAGTAATCGCAGGGCCATCGGCAGGACTGGAAAATGACTTGATCGATATGCTGATTTATGGACCTTTGGCGATTGTTTTGCTCAATCTCTCGGCTTTGATCAATAACCGTTTCATTCTTTCAGAATTCGATATTCGTAAAGAGATTTTGGAGGATCAAAATAGTGGAACCGGCGTGGTTGAGTTTGCTGTTTTTGTGGCCACAGGGCTCAATATATTCGGAGCCATCTTTGGAGAGGGAGGGTCTATTGTTACAGCCATTGCATTCTGGGCTTTGGGCCAAACTGTTCTCGTTCTCATCGGCAAATATTATAACCTCATTACGAAATACAATATTCATGAGCATATTGAAAAAGATAACGTTGCCGTGGGCATCGGCTTTGCCGGAGCTCTGATAGGCATCGGCAATTTGCTTCGTGCAGCTTCCGCCGAAAATTTTATTTCCTGGGAAGAAAACTTAATGACCTTTACTCTATACATGTTGGTAGGGCTCATTCTACTTCCCGTTGCACGTATTCTCACAGACCGCATTCTTTTACCCGGACGCAGCTTGGCCGATGAGCTGGTGAACCAGGTGAAACCCAACCAAGGCGCAGCTTTTTTGGAAGCCTCGTCCTATATTGGTGCCTCTTTCCTCATCACTTGGTGCATTTGAGTTTCCATTAGGTAACGTTAGCTCATGCCAACAACCTCCATAGATAGTTCCGAAAAATCCAAGCTCCGTCGCTTGAGTTTTATCTTAAAGGCCTGTGTATTTACTACTGGGTGTGCCGCTATAGTGACTGAGTATACCCTAGCTACTTTGGCTAGTTATCTTTTGGGTGATTCAATTTTACAATGGACAATAGTGATCTCCCTGATGCTGTTCTCCATGGGACTGGGAAGCCGTTATAGTAGAAAACATGAAGCCGCGCTTCTAGACCGCTTTGTAATAATCGAATTTGTTCTGTCGTTTCTTTGTACCTTTTCCGCCATGTTCTGTTTCTGGATTTCGGCCTATACAGTTCATTTTGGTCTGATGGTTTATGGCATCGCCTGCATGATCGGATTCATGACGGGGCTCGAGATTCCATTGATCACGCGAATCAACCAAACCTATGAATCGTTACGGCAAAATATTTCTTCGGTCATGGAGTATGATTATTATGGAGGCTTATTGGGAGGGGCATTGTTTGCCTTCGTCCTGCTTCCCTTTTGTGGATTGACTTATACCCCCGTTATTATCGGCAGTCTTAACCTGGTTGTGGCCTCATTGATATTATGGCAATTCTCCGACCGTTTAGAACGACCCCGAATTCTCAATATTCAATTTTTTGTTCTTATTTTGATTTCGGGTATGGCTTTCGCGGTCGCCAAACCCATTGTCCTATATGGTGAACAACATAAATACAAAGATAAAATCGTTTATCAGGAACAAACGCGCTATCAAAAAATTGTTGTCACTCAATGGAAAGATAATTTTTGGCTTTTCATAAATGGAAGCACACAATTCAGCACCTACGATGAAGAAAGATATCATGAGCCTCTCGTACATCCTTTGATGGGCTTGATTGAAGAGCGCAACGATATTCTTATACTTGGAGGGGGAGATGGTTTGGCTGCCCGGGAGATTCTTAAATATCCGGATGTGGTAAGTCTTACCGTAGTTGACTTGGATCCGGCAATGACTCGATTGGCTCAGCAGGATGAAATTTTTCTCAACATCAATCAGGGTTCGTTGAACGACCCTCGTGTTCGCGTTGTTAATGAAGACGCTTATCAATTTATAAAAGAGTCCGGAAACTTGTATGATGCCATTGTCATTGACCTTCCAGATCCTAAATCGGTTGCTCTGTCGCAACTTTATTCGCTGGGGTTTTACAAGATGGTTGAAAAACATCTCAAACCATTCGGGGCCATGGTCACGCAAAGCACAAGCCCATTGTATTCTCCCGAGGCATTTCTTTGCATAAAAAAAACTATGCAGGCGGCGGGATTTTCGGTCTTGTCTTACCAGAATTCTGTGCCTAGTATGGGCCAGTGGGGGTGGCAGCTCGGTATCAGAAAAAAAGCGATGTCCGCCAACCTTCTTAAACAAAAACTCACGATGAAGAAATTTTCTAATGTTGAGACCCAATTTTTTAATCTGGATGCCATGATCTCAATGGCGCATTTTGGTAAGGGTTTGTTCGAAAAGGAGGGAGAGATTGAACCTAATACTCAATTTGATCACAACATCTTAAAATATTACAAGCATGGAAGTTGGGATTTGTATTAGTGAAGTTATTTTGAGCCGGGACTTAATCATTCACCGGGCAGGATATTGGTGAATTGAAATTCTTCTACCTTGAAGCCGACTTGCATGTCAAACTTGGTTTCGCCCCATTGTTCTATGGTAAGAAAATCTTTTCCCTGCTCATCCTCAAAATCCCAGGAAACAAAACTCAAGCCTTCATCTGATCCCTCAAGAAAAAAATCACCGATATCGTCTTCCTCAAAAGCAAATTTTTTGCCTTGAAATACGACGATTTCAGGTGGGTCTTCATTGCTCACGATTTCACCTGCAATATCGCCATCTAACTGAGAGATAGGTAGCTTGCGGCAAAAACTCCATTCAACTTCGCCATCTTCCTGGGACCGTTCTAAAAACCAGGTTTCATCTCCAGCCTTTAATTCCCATTCATCGGTGGTGCCACCTTCTTCCCACTTGTATTTATTGCAGGCGGTGACCTTATAGGTTTTCATGTCGTAATCGACTAGAAAACCCGTTTTGAGTTTGCTGAGCACCAGGTCTTCAATGCGAAACTCTTCTTTCTCCGCTTTTTTCTTTTTAAAAAAATCAAAGACCATAATTATTTAAGTTTCATTTTAGCTTTGAGAGCAGCCAGGCTGTCAGAGGCTCCCGGCATGGACGAACCTTCACCCAGGGCTTTGCTGATCTCATCGTCAACACTTTGTCCCGAATCGGCCATTTCTCCATAGGCTTGAGATAGAGACTCATCTTCCTCAACCTTGTCGCGCATCTTTTCAAGCATGGCGATGGTGCTGTCAGATCCGACTCTGGCAATTTGCGCATTAAGCTTTTTCGTTGCGGCGGCAGTTTTGGAACGGGCACGCAGAGTTACCAGGTCGTTCTCGTAACGCTGAACCGTCGTGCGTAACTTATCCACATTTCGTTGCAATTGAAGAGACATGCCTTCCTGAACTGAAACCTCCTTACTGAGCCGTAAGGCTTCTTTCGCAGCATCTTCTTTACGTGAAAGAACTTCTGTTGCCAGCCTTTCTGCTTCAGACATTTCCAGTGAACCTTGTTCGGCTTTTTGTAGCAGTGCCATGGCTTTGCTTTCATAATCTGCCGCGAGCTTCTTTTTATTTTCCGCATCGTTTCTCATGCGTATGACGATACCTTTTACTTGCGCCAGGCTTTTCATGGATTCTTCTAAATCCTTTTTCAGATCGCGAATACCCTGCTCAGTCATTTTGATAGGATCTTCGAGTTTGTCGACAGCAGAATGGGCCTCAGCTTTGCCCAATCGTAATATTCTTGAAAATAAACCGGTCATTTTTTTATTTCTCCATTACAAAAATTTTATTTATCCGCGTGCAAAGGAAACCAGTTCGCTCGCATATTCTGCTAGCCCAAGACTCAATGCATCGATGCTTCCTTCCAGTTCGTTGCGGTCCAGGTTCTCTAATTGCAGGGTATCCCGGAATAATAGGGTTGTGCCTTCTTCATCGAGTACAAAAGCACCGTGAACCAAAGTACGGTTGATCTGCAGTATTCGTTTACAGAATTCGGAGGATTCCTTAGGCATGGGTATGATGACTTGTTCAAGGATTACAATAGAGCCTTCGCAATCGATCACGAGATTTTTGATGCCTCGTTCATCATCATCGATAACCACCAATTCTTCCTTGGGCTCCTCATGGCTTATGGTAAATCCCATATCCAGTATAAAATCTTTCACTTTTTCAAAATCGGACATTATTCTCTCCTGTTACTTTTTTTTAAATGTTGAATCCAGAGTGCGATACGCCTCATTCAATTTGCGGGTGAGTTCCTCCGCAATCTGTTTTTTTTCAGGATCAGAACCATGAAGGTCTGGGTGATATTTTTTCAACTGTGTTTTCCATGCCGTTTTAATTGTTTCTCTATCCGAACCTACAGATATTTCCAGATTGGCATAGAATCTCCCCAAGGGATCGGACTCTTCCTGATGGGTCTCAAAAAAATCAGGTTCGGGCAATGGAACCGATTTTTCTTTCTTTACCAAATCGTTGAATTCGGAGCGAGCAATATTAAAAAGACGTTTAATCATGTTGCTATTGATAAAACCGGTAAATCTATCGCGGTTCGGCTGATAATGGAAATACCCCTTTCGGGATAGGTGTGAACAGTATAAAAGGTGTTTGTGTCGGAGTTCAAGGCTAAACCGGTAAAAGGTAGAGGTGCGCCAGAATGATCCGGAGAACTCATGAACTCATGCGTCAATGTTTCAGAAATTTCACCCAGCGAACCTGTAAACTCTTCCATAGAATTAAAAACTTGGGAGACATGTTTGACGTTGACCCGGTAGGCCAGACTGCCAGATCGATATTCATGTTCATGAACAATACCTGGTTGCAGGCACACACTCTCTAAGGCGTGCTCGGGTAAATCTTGATCGAAACAAGTGATAAATTCGGCAAGACAGTCTTCTCCTAGGCGGCTGATCACCCTATGGCTTTTCCCGATGATATTGACTTCAAGCTCCACTCCATTTCCAAGAACCCAGTGAGCGCTTTGAAAGATGCGCACAGAATAATCGGGCACTTCTTGATATAGGCTGAAGTAGATCTGTTCACTCATGGATTAAAAGTATAATTTGGCTTTTAAAGTTTGTTTCCCCGGGGCCTGTAAAACAAGTACGACGGGGTAGAGGACAATCCACTCTACCCTTAATTTGCGTTGACATTCAGTCTCTCGGTTAAGATATTCTACACGATTTTAAGCGGCTATTTTTCCTTCTTCTGAATTTTCAAAAATATATTTTTGATGAAGAATCCTTCCACTCTGGAAGGTCTGCAGGGGTATCCTACCCTGGCAATGTTTCTCCTGATTAGTTGTTTCAGTATTGTAGTTCTTCATGAAGGTATCAAGGTCGACCTGGATTTCCTCAATGGATTTGTATATCTTTATTTTGAAAGCAACTTTATAGAACTCATTTTGAATAATCTGGTTCAACCTTTTAGTCGATCCGTTGGTTTGCGGATCCCTCACCTTAGTCCTGGAATGCTCGATTCCATTCAAATGCAAAAAAGTTAATAGGGGTGGGTTTCGATGAGTCCACAGTACTCGGTTCTCCGATTGGTTAATATGCGAAGCAATGCCATATTCTAGGAATCAAAGAACAGTAGAACTTTCTTATTCAGGAAGTCCGCTGCGGTTAGAACCTTTTTTGTCTGGATACACCTTGGAAAAACCAAAATTGGAATGGGTATCAATCGCTGTTTGCTGGTAAATCTTTCCAACA